>JBLIAQ010000050.1:0-10633 GCA_047634535.1 Cycloclasticus sp. | reverse complement strand
TACGCTGAACGAGGTCTTCAACTAAAGACTCAAGTTTTGCACGCGTTAGCTTTACGTTTAAATGCTTAGGACCCGTCGCATCCGCCGTGATATACGGTAAATTGACGTCTGTTTGCTGGTTAGAAGAGAGTTCAATTTTTGCTTTTTCAGCGGCTTCTTTTAAGCGTTGAAGCGCCAGTGGATCGTTATGCAAGTCCACTGAATTTTCTTTTTTAAATTCATCAGCAAGAAAATCAATAATACGCATATCGAAATCTTCACCACCGAGGAATGTATCACCGTTTGTTGATAACACTTCAAACTGGTGCTCACCATCCACTTCTGCGATTTCAATAATTGAAACGTCAAACGTACCGCCGCCCAAATCGTATACCGCAATCGTACGATCACCGGCTTTTTTATCCATGCCATACGCCAGGGCTGCCGCCGTTGGCTCATTGATAATACGCTTTACTTCAAGACCAGCAATTTTACCCGCGTCTTTGGTCGCCTGGCGCTGAGAATCATTGAAATAAGCTGGTACGGTAATAACCGCTTCGGTCACTTCTTCACCTAAATATGCTTCGGCATCTTTTTTTAGCTTCATTAAGATACGCGCCGCAATTTCTGGCGGTGCTAGTTTTTTGTTTTGCGCCTCAATCCAGGCGTCGCCATTGTCGGCCTTTACGATTTTGTAAGGCACCATGCTCACGTCTTTTTGCACCACGTCGTCTGTAAACTTACGTCCTATCAAACGTTTTGAAGCAAATATTGTATTTGCTGGGTTGGTCACCGCTTGTCTTTTAGCTGATTGCCCAACGAGCACATCACCTTCAGTGGTAAACGCTACAATAGACGGCGTTGTTCTTGCGCCTTCACTGTTCTCGAGAACTTTAGCAGTGCCGCCGTCTAAAACGGCAACACATGAATTCGTTGTTCCTAAATCTATACCAATAATTTTAGCCATTTTATAATCTCCGAAATTTAAACCATTAATTTGTAGTTAGTAACGATATGGGGCATTGAATTAATTATTCAAGCCTGCTCATCAATTTTTTTTGTACCCTCAGGTGGTGTCGACTGGGAGACGATCACCATCGCGGGGCGTAATAAACGCCCATTCAGCGTATAGCCTTTTTGAAACACCTGAATAACGGTATTTGGCTCGTGATCTGGGCTTGGCACCACCGATATAGCTTGGTGCAGCTCTGGGCTGAATATCTCGTCTTCTGGGTTAACTTGCTCGATACCCGACTGTTTTAACGCCGAAATTAATTGTTTATACGTCAACGCCATGCCTTCTTTAATGGCTTCTACGTCAGCTGATGTTTCATCTGCAGCGGCCATCCCCATTTCAAGACTGTCTACAACGGGCAACATATCTTTAGCGAACTTCTCAATAGAGAATCGATGCGCTTTTTCAATATCTTTTTGCGAACGACGACGTACATTTTCCACTTCAGCCGTTGCGAGTAAAACTTTGGCCCAATTATCATCAGCGCGAGCATTAGCCGCATCGAGCTCATCCTGCATACTGAGCGGCTCAACAGTTGAGTCGGCAGACTCAGCATCATCTAGCACGTCTGCAACTAAACTATCTTCTATATCAAGAGGTTGTGTTTGCTCAACGCCCTGATCTGTCTGTTCTTCAGATCCCATAATAATATTTCCTCAATTATTTTCTAAATTATTTCAGTCATCTCTTAGCGACATTATCCATCGCAAGTTAGCCGATTACATCGCTTAATGGAGATTAATTTTAAGATTTCAAGGCTTCGCCTAAAACTTTTGCCGTCACATCGACCAGCGGTATTACTTTGTCATACCGCATACGAGTCGGCCCAATAACACCCAACACACCGACGGTTTGATTATCAACAGCGTACGGCGCGGTGATCAAACTACAGGCACCAAACGCCTGATAACCCGATTCTTCACCGATGAAAATCTGCACCCCCTCGGCATTCATACATCGGTCTAATAACTGGATAATGTCCTGTTTTTGACTAAAGGCCTCAAGCAGGTGACGCATATTATTAACGTCAGATAACTCCTGAAAGTCCATTAAATTGGTTGCACCTGATAGCACAATATCTTCAGACTCCTTCCCGTTGTTAACACTTTGATGGGCAAGGTTAATAGCGTCTATCATCATTTGATTCATTTGTTTTTGGGTTTCGGCCATTTCATGCGTGATAATCGACGTCACCTGTCGAAGACTTTGCCCTGCAAACAATGAATTAAGATAATTTGCCGCGCGTTGAAGCTCCGATGCAGTGAACTCTTTTGTGGTCTGAATCACCCGATTATGAACTTCATCGTCGTTGGTGACTAAAACAACCAGCACTCGACCCTTAGACAAGGGCATGAAGTCAATTTGCCTAAAACTCGCGCTCTCACGCTTAGGCAGGCTAACCACGCCGGCCAGATGGGTTATACCCGACAGTAACTGCGAAGCTGAGGTAATAATCTGATTACTACCGCGCTCTTTTCCAACGTGTATTTTCAGTTCACTGAGTTGTTTTTGTTCCGGACGTCTGACCGTTAACAAGGAGTCTACAAAAAAACGATACCCACTATTAGTTGGTACACGACCCGCAGAGGTATGCGGCGAATGAATTAAACCGAGGTCTTCCAGGTCCGCCATCACATGACGTATAGTGGCAGGGCTAATACCTAGCCCTTTTTCGCGCGCCAGCGCAGCCGAACCAACGGGTTGACCATCTGAAATATAACGTTCGACCAGCAATTTTAATAAATGCCGTGATCGCTCGTTCAACTCTTCGTTTAAAGTACTCATCATTGTTATATTATGATTTAATTCGGCACTCAACAAGAGAGAGTGCTAAAACACTCTATTTTAAATTTTACTTTTTAGGCGCAAATGAAATGACTTCGTGTAAACTTTTGACCTCTAAAAGAGGAGTTCAATGAACACATTATTTAAGCGCATCGGGCTTATCTCAAAGCCTGAATCGACTGATATTTCAACAACCTTGCACGCCTTATTCGAGCTGCTGGAAAAGTTTGACGTGAGCGTCTATAGCGAACCCGAAACCGCTCGCCATATTACGATGCCAGCCAATAGGGTGTTTCACATTGATGAGCTGGCGGATCATTGCGATCTCGTTATCTCAGTAGGTGGAGATGGCACCCTGCTATCCGCGGCCAGGGCTATCGTGAATGCAAAGGTACCCCTGATCGGTGTGAACCTGGGGCGACTTGGTTTTTTAGTCGATATCTCGCCAGAACAAATGAGCAGTAAAATAAAGCAAATACTCGAAGGCCAGTATCACGAAGAAGAGCGAATTATTCTACAGGCACAGATTTTTCGACACGATAAAGTCATATATGAACACTCGGCGTTTAACGAAGTAGCCCTTCATCGTTTGAAATCGCCCGGTTTAATCGACATCGAGACCTATGTTGATGATAAATTTGTCAATTCGCAGCGTTCAGACGGCCTCATTATTGCGACACCAACCGGATCAACAGCCTATGCTTTATCTGGTGGTGGCCCGTTAATGCACCCCTCGCTTGAAGCCATCGTGCTGGTACCAATTAATCCGCACACGCTAAGCAATCGCCCCATCGTAGTTGACGGACGAAGCCAAATAGGCATTAAATTTAGCCAACGAGACAAACATAGAGCACAACTAACCTGCGATAACGTCATCCTCCCTGACCTTCTGGAAGACGACTTTATCGGTATTAAACAGCACGACAATAAAATACGCCTGTTACACCCTATTGATCATGATTTTTTTAATATCCTGCGGGTAAAACTTGGTTGGAGCAAATCACCACAACCATAAACCAGTATGCTTAAATCTATCGACATAAAAGGGCTTGCCGTTGTTGACCAGTTAAGCCTTGAACTAAACCAGGGTATGAGCGTGCTAACCGGTGAAACGGGTGCGGGCAAGTCCATCTTGCTTACCGCGATGAAACTATGCCTGGGCGATCGCGCCGATGCGTCTTTATTAAGGCCGGGGGTTGAAAAAGCAGACATCAGTCTCGATTTTGATATCACACAAATGCCGCAAGTTGAACGCTGGCTTAAACAGAATGAAGTTGACGATGAAAGTGAGTGCCTTATTCGCCGAATTATCAACTCTGACGGCCGCTCAAGAGCCTTTATCAATGGACAGGCGGTTAATCTAAAAAGTTTACAAAAATTATCCGCACAGCTGATTAGCATTCATGGCCAACACGACCATTTAGATTTACTGCAAACCACCAAGCAATGTCAGCTATTAGACGATTACCAACCAACACCAACACTGCTCGTCAATTGCCGCGAGAGTTATGAAAAATGGAAAAAAATTAACGATGAGCTTCAGGTATTAACCGACGGAAATGATGACAACGATGGCGAAAAACAACTGCTAAAGTACCAGATCAATGAATTAGAACAAACCGACTTGATCGGTCAAGATTACGACGAATTAGTAGCCGAGCATCACCTACTTTCCAATATGAGTAAGATCATCGAGCTCGCCGAAAGTCAGATTAATACGCTGTACGAGCAAGACAACGGATCGATCCACGATCAATTGAGCCGCTCATCGCATAGCCTTGACGAACTGAGCGAATTATCACCAGCATTTAGCTCAACTGCAGCACAAATTAAAGAGGCCCTGATTCTAATTCAAGAATCCAGCCGCGAACTTAAGCAACAAGTCGAACGCCAGGAAGATGACCCAGAACGATTTGATTTACTCGACAGACAATTGAGCAAAACGCACGATCTAGCGCGCAAGCTAAAAATTGAACCACCACAATTGCTTGAAAAATATAATGAATTAAATTCTCGCCTTCAATTACTTGAAAACAGAGACGAACGCTTAGACACCCTTCAGCTAGACATTCGTCAGGCTGAAAAAAACTACCAGGAAGCCGCGAAAGCACTGCATCAACAGCGTAAAAGTACCGCCGAGAAATTGAGCCAGGAAATCACTAAAACGCTAAAAACTCTGGGCCTTCCGGATGGCCAGCTTGATATCCGCGTGATCTATAACACCCATGATAAACCCCTTAAAAATGGCTTTGACGAGGTTTCGTTTATGATAACGACTAACCCAGGTATGCCGCCCTCTCCTCTAAGCAAAGTAGCCTCTGGAGGGGAACTCTCCAGGATCAGTCTTTCCATTCAGGTAGTCACTTCTCAAAGCAACACGACTCCCACCTTAGTCTTCGATGAAGTGGACGCCGGCATTGGCGGCGGGGTGGCTGAAACAGTTGGCCTTTGTTTACGTAAAATAGCCAGCGATCGACAGGTGCTATGCGTAACCCACCTGCCGCAGGTTGCATCGCAAGGTCACCAACACCTATTTGTCAGTAAGAACAAGGATAACGAACAAACAAAAACCCAGATACGCGCTCTGAATCAAGCGGAGCGTATTAAAGAAGTCGCCCGTATGCTGGGAGGGGTGGAGATGTCAGATAAAACGCTAGCTCACGCGCAAGAAATGCTAGAAAAAACCAGCGTCAATCGGTAGCGCAGGCAGAACAAATACCATACACATAAAGGCTGTGATCGGTCATTTTGTAGCCCATTTTTTTAGCGACCATGCTTTGTCTTTCTTCAATAACCTCATCGAAGAACTCATCAACCCGCCCACACTTAACGCATAAAATATGGTCGTGGTGCTCCCCCTGATTCAATTCAAAAACAGAATTACCGCCTTCAAAGTGGTGTCGGTTGACCAGGCCCGCCGTTTCAAACTGGGTTAAAACACGGTAAACGGTCGCCAGACCGATCTCTTCGCCATCCTCTAGCAGCGCCTTATACATATCTTCCGCAGACAAATGTCTGTTTTTTTCGGTTTCCAGCATATCTAAAATTTTCAAACGCGGCAGTGTTACTTTTAAACCGGCATTCCTTATGTCTTTTGACTCCATTAGAACCTCAAATAGGGTGGAATAATTAATAATATAGGGTATCATTTCAAGTCATTAATCATACACAGAACAGCCTAAATGCGAAAGCTTCTCATTTTACTAATCGTTATTATCTCAATCAGCCTATTAACTGCCTGCTCAACGGCGAAAGATTTAAATAATAAAATGCGTTCCGTCGCCGGCGACCTTCCTGGCGTCTATAAAATCAACGTTAAACAGGGTAATGTTTTTACCCAAGAAATGGTGGATCAGCTAAGGCCTGGTATGGACAAGAGGCAAGTCAAATTCCTTCTTGGCACACCTTTATTGGTTGACCCATTTCATACCGATCGCTGGGATTATTTTTATACCCTCGATCAGGCTGGCAAACGAAAAGAGCAAGAACGAATTACCGTTATTTTTGACGGTGACAAACTCGCCAGTTTAAAGGGTAACTTCAAACCGAGTAACGAATTCAAACCCATGATGATCAACACCGAAGTGGTTGATGTCCCAAAACGAAAAGTCAAAGAAAAAGGCTTTATTGAAAAGGCATTACATACTCTAGGTATCGAATACGAAGAAAAGCATTAACATGCCCGTTAACCCTTTTCTTCGCAGAATTAGCGAAACACCTCACGCAGAAAAACTTAAGCTTCAACTTATTTCGGCCGAAGGCCATTGTGTCACCTTAAAGCTACCGTTTAGTGAAGAAATTATCGGCGACCCGGTGAATCGTTTTATTCATGGTGGCGCCATTACCACGCTTATTGATACGGCTTGTGGCGCAGCGATCTTTCAGGCACAAAATAGTTTGCGCTCATTAGCTACTTTGGATCTCAGGGTCGACTATATGTGCCCTGCTGCCTCCGGTGAGGATGTTCACGCCACCGCCGAGTGTTATCGCTTAACCCATACTATTGCATTTGTTCGCGCTAGCGTTTTCACCGATGATATAAAAAACCCTATTGCCACTGCACTGGCCACTTTTATGCGCTCAAATACAGAATTTCCCGTGACCTAGCATGGACATTGTTAAACAAATAAATACATTAAAAGAACGCAACGATTTTGAGGCGATAGTTAAGCTTATTCCTTATGCCAATTTTATTGGCGTAGAAACCAGCTTGGTCGGTAGCAATATCGTATCGAGTCTACCGTTTAAAGACAGCAATATTGGCAACCCAAGCATACCTGCCTTACACGGTGGCGCTATAGCAGGCTTTATGGAAAACGCCGCGTTATTGCATTTATTATGGGCGATTGAACTCGTGAACATACCCAAGATTATCGACTTCTCGATTGATTATTTACGCCCGGGACAAGCCATTACGACCTATTCCCAGTGTGATACGACTCGCTTAGGTCGCCGCGTCGCCTTATGTAATGTAAAAATTTGGCAGGAAGATATCGATAAACCTATCGCCTTAGCTAGAGGGCATTTTTTGTTATCAGAAACCAAACCCGTTAGCTGATTTGCAGGCAAAATAAAGCCTGATATAAATCAGGCTTTATTACGATAGACCTTCTTACTTAAACACCTTCATATAGCTGCGGGTGCACCCGATCACTTGGGATCAATAAGCGATTAAGCGCATTGACATACGCTTTTGCCGAAGCAATCACAATATCTGTATCCGCACCGTGGCCATTAACAATACGCCCACCTCTTTCAAGCCTGACGGCAACTTCACCCAGTGAATCGGTACCTTGTGTCACATTACTGACCGAATAAAGCTGTAAATTAGCGCCACTTGAGACCATTGCTTCAATAGCCTTAAACGCTGCGTCAACTGGGCCTCCGCCGTTAGCAGTGGCCGTTTTTTCTTCCTCATCAACCGTCAAGGTAATTCTTGCTTCGGCAATTTCTCCCGTTTCAGAGCGCGCCTTAACAGAAACCAGCTTAACCATCTCATCCAGACTCTCTTCCGCTTTGAAATCCGACAATAGCGCCTGGATATCTTCGTCAAAAATTTCTGATTTTTTGTCGGCTAAGTCTTTGAATTTACGGAAAGCCTTATTCAGCTCCTGCTCACTGTCTATGGTGATATTCAATATTTCCAAACGGTTCTTAAACGCACTACGCCCAGATAACTTTCCTAAGACCAATCTATTCGAACTTAAGCCCACGTCTTCGGCGCGCATAATTTCGTACGTTTCGCGGGCTTTCAATACACCGTCCTGGTGAATACCCGACTCATGTGCAAAGGCATTCGCACCAACGATCGCCTTATTCGGCTGTACCGCAAAACCGGTAATCCCAGACACTAGCCTGGAGCACGTCATGATTTGCGTCGTATCAAGCCCTACATCACACGGTAATAAGTCCTGACGGGTACGTACCGCCATAACAATTTCTTCAAGCGCAGCATTACCGGCCCGCTCACCCAAACCATTAATTGAACACTCAACCTGACGAGCGCCATTCATTACACCGGCCAATGAATTTGCAACGGCTAAACCCAGGTCATCGTGGCAATGGGTCGAGAAAATGGCTTTTCCTGCATTTGGCACGCGTTCGATCAACTGCCGGATGGTATTGCCATACTGCTCAGGCAAGTTATACCCAACGGTGTCGGGAATATTGATAGTCGTCGCACCAGCTTTAATAGCCGCTTCAATAATACGGCATAAGAAATCCAGTTCAGACCGACCGGCATCTTCCGGAGAAAACTCAACATTATCGGTATATTGTCGCGCAAGTTTCACTGCTTTAACCGCCTGTTCAACCACTTGATCTGGCGTCATTTGCAATTTCTCACGCATATGCAAGGGAGACGTGGCGATAAAGGTATGAATTCGCGATGCGTTGGCGTCTTTAAGCGCCTCGCCGGCTCTATTGATATCCAGATCATTCGCTCTGGCAAGCGCACAAACCACGCTGTCTTTTACTGACCTGGCGATACCTTGAACGGCAGCGAAATCACCTTCACTCGAAGCTGGAAAACCCGCCTCAATGACATCCACCTTCATCCGCTCAAGTGCTTTAGCAATCCTTAGTTTTTCATCTGGCGTCATTGCTGCACCGGGACTTTGCTCACCGTCGCGCAAGGTGGTATCAAATATTATTAACTTTTCTTTTTTCATTTATAAACTCCATATGTCATTTTGTAATGACATGTTTTTACGTATAGGTAGTCGCGTTTCAACCTCGCCAGGAATTATTCTTTAGCCGCGCAGCGGCAGTCGGAGACGACTGAGAAGGAGCGATTTTGGGGGAACTAATAAGCATGGTCGCGTCTCACTAAACGTGATCTGGCAAACTACATTGGCGCGATTAAATTCCATAAATCTTAATATAATCTATTTCTCTGTTATTTCAAGCCCTATTTAACCGCTAGCAGAGCCAGCCCCTTTTTTGGTTGCTTTCCCTGCCTCGGCGCGCTGACGTCTCACCTCTTTCGGATCGGCTATTAATGGTCGATAAATTTCCACACGGTCTCCTGCCCTTAATTCTGTATCTAACTTGCAGGGCTTGCTAAAAACTCCTACCGCATTAGTGCCAAGGTTTATCTCGCTAAAGCGTTGTAATATTCCTGATGCCTCAATAGCACGCTCAACGGTTAAGCCTGTTTGAAAGGGCACCGATAGTATCAATTGCTTTTTCGGAGTCGCATAAGCGACTTCAACTTTGTCCATAAACTTCATCCGCCCGTTTAATAAAAGAGTTCATCAATGAACCACAAATTTGGTTAAAAATACTAGAAAACACAAAATTACTGACTGAGCTTTTAAATTCAAACTCAATTTCCATGGTTATTTTACAGGCATCTTCACGAAGTTGCTTGAAGTTCCAGATACCACTCATCGATTCAAAGGGGCCGGACAATAGAGTCAGCCGAATGCTTTCACCTGCTTTTAATTCGTTTTTCGTGCTAAACACTTTATGCAGAACCTTCCAGGCAATCTCAAGCTCTGCCGTCATTTCTTCGCCCGTTTCAGATAACACTCGGGCGCTTTTACACCATTTAAGGAATTTAGGGTATGAAGACACATCATTCACCAGGTGATACATATTCTGTGCTGAATGTCTAACAAGCGCACTGCGTTCAATCTTATGCATTTGGTTATATCAGCCCGACCACATTTAAAAACACAATAATAACCGCTACTGGCGAAATAAAACGTACTAAAAAGCGCCATAACGTGAACAAATAGGGTTGTTTTAAGTCTAGCTCAGCAGCGCTAACTTCCTTGCTCATCACCCAGCCTGCAAATAAGGCAATAAACAAGCCCCCAAGTGGCAACATAATATTGGCCGTTAAATAGTCAAGAACATCAAAAAAAGTTTTATCGAAAACGGTTAGCTTTGCCGTCAAATTAAAAGACAAAACGCTTCCTATACCGACCAGCCAGGTCAATAAACCAGACAAAATACAGGCGCGCATTCTGCTCATCTTTTTATTTTCTACCAACCACGCTACGGCCGGTTCAATCAGCGATATGGATGATGATAAGGCGGCAAAAACGAGCAATAGAAAAAACAAGGTCCCAAAAAAAGCACCGTACGCCATATGACCGAAGGCTATAGGCAGGGTTTGGAAAATTAGCCCTGGACCACTGCCCGGCTCTAAACCATTCGCAAACACGATAGGAAAAATGGCTAGTCCAGCGAGCAATGCAACAACCGTATCCGCCATAGCAATAATCAGTGTCGTTGACCCGATAGACACGCGCTTAGGTAAGTAAGAGCCATAAATCATAATCGCACCCATACCCAAGCTAAGGGTAAAAAACGCATGCCCCATTGCTGTTAAAACACCATCACCAT
>JBLIAQ010000049.1:0-10655 GCA_047634535.1 Cycloclasticus sp. | reverse complement strand
ACCGCCATCTTTTAGCAAAAACAAAACGGCTAATTTATTCTCCACGGCTAAATCGTACCCTTTTTTTTCGCCAAGCACCATAAAAGCGGTTGCCAATGCATCTGCAGTCATACTGCTTGTAGCCAACACGGTAACAGAGGCCAGATTATGTTGCACCGGCGAGCCCGTCGTCGGATCTATCGTGTGTGAAAATTGAACGCCGTCTTTGATAAAAAAGTTACGGTAATCTCCCGACGTCGCCATAGAAATATCGCTAAGGTTTATTACTCGTTGAATAGCCCTTTTTGAAGACTCCGGTTTTTCAACCGCGATACGCCACTTCGTGCCATTTGGGTTATTACCACGAACTCGCATTTCACCGCCAATTTCGACCATATAATCCATGAAGCCTTTAGACTCTATAAATTTCGCTACTTGATCTACGCCATAGCCTTTAGCAATAGACGAGAAATCAATATACATCTCAGGCTTTAATTTTTTAACAAGGCGCTTGTCTTGCTCGAGGCTAATGTTTTCATAACCTACGCTGTTTAGTGCATCTGAAATATCGTCGGCACTGGGCGGATTATCTTCCTTAAACGTTGGCCCAAAACCCCAAAGGTTCACTAATGGACCAACCGTAATATCGTAGGCACCACCAGTCAACCGACTGATACGCAACGCTTCGGCTAGTACCTCTATAAACGGTGCTGATTTAAGCTGCCCGTCTGTTCCTTTGTATTTATTGAGCAAAGATACTTCGGATGAGTCTATATAGGTAGAGAAAGATTGATTAACGCCGACCAGCAGTTGATCAATTTCCTTTTGCAGCACTTCACTCGTAGCGTCAGATTGAATATTGGCAAGGGTAATGTGATACGTCGTGCCCATCGTTTGCCCGCTCAAAACTATGGGGGCAACTTTTTGTGTTCCGCAGCCCGATAGAAGAAAAAAGAGTATAAAAAACCCCGTTAAAAACCATGCGTCTTTAACGGGTTTATTAATAATGCTCAATTATCCACCAAAATCATCCAGCATAATATTGTCGTCTTCAACGCCTAAGTCTTGCAGCATTTTAACGACTGCGGCATTCATCATCGGTGGTCCACACATATAGAACTCACAATCTTCTGGCGCAGGATGGTTTTTTAAGTATTGCTCAAAGAGCACTTCATGAATAAAGCCGGTTAAGCCATCCCAGTTATCTTCTGGTTGCGGGTCTGATAATGCCACGTGCCATTCAAAATTATCGTTTTCTTTCGCCAGCATATCGAAATCTTCCGTGTAGAACATTTCCTTTAAACTTCTTGAACCATACCAAAACGACATTTTACGCTGGGTTTTTAGACGGCGTAACTGATCAAAGATATGTGAACGCATCGGCGCCATCCCAGCACCACCACCAATAAACACCATTTCTGCTTCGGTTTTCTTCGCGAAGAACTCACCGAAAGGTCCGGATATGGTCACCTTATCGCCTGGCTTAAGATTGAAAATATAAGAAGACATTTTACCTGGCGGGATACTGTCTGGACCACGTGGCGGCGGCGAGGCAATACGAACATTCAACATAATAATCCCTTCTTCCTCGGGATAGTTGGCCATTGAATAGGCGCGCAATACATCTTCTTCTACGGTTGATTTATAGCGCCAAACGTTGAAATGGTCCCAGTCACCACGGTATTCTTCTTCTATATCGAAATCTTTATATTCTACGACGTGTGGCGGGCATTCAATTTGAATATAACCACCCGCACGGAAACCAACGTCTTCACCCTCTGGTAACTCGAGTACCAATTCTTTAATGAAGGTAGCCACGTTATGATTTGATTTGACCGTGCATTCCCATTTTTTAACGCCAAAGACTTCCTCAGGCACTTCAATTTTCATGTCCTGTTTTACGGTTAACTGACACGATAGTCTTTCACCTGCGCGTTGCTGGCCTTTATTAATATGCGTACCTTCGGTCGGCAACATGGAACCGCCGCCCTCGATTACGCGAACTTTGCACTGACCACAAGTACCGCCACCACCACAGGCTGAAGGGACAAACAGTTGCGCATCAGCCAAGGCGCCAAGAAGTTTACTGCCTACCGGCGCTAACACTTCTTTTTCGCCGTTAATTAAAACTTTAACGTTGCCTTCGGCAACCAGTTTTGATTTAGCGGCTAATATTATATAAACAAGTATTAATACAATGGCTGTAAAAAATGTAATACCTAAACTAATTTCTAACATGCTGAGTTCCTAATTACAGTTGAATACCTGAAAATGCCATAAAGCCCATCGCCATCAAGCCCGCCGTGATGAAGGTAATACCTAAACCCTGCAAACCTTCTGGAACATCAGAATATTTAAGCTTTTCTCTAATGCCGGCGATTGCTGTGATGGCAAGCGCCCAACCCAGGCCACTACCAAAACCAAAGACAACGCTTTCACCGAGGTTATAGTCGCGCTCTACCATAAACAGAGAACCACCCAAAATAGCGCAGTTAACCGTAATTAAAGGTAGGAACACACCCAGTGCGTTGTACAAAGCCGGTGTGTACTTATCCATCGCCATTTCGAGAATTTGTACCACCGCTGCAATAACACCGATATAACTGATCAAACCGAGGAAGGTTAAATCTACCTCAGGTAAACCTAACCAATCTAATGCGCCTTCCTTCAGTAACCCCTGATAAAGAATATTATTTAACGGCATCGTTAATGTCTGAACCAGGATCACCGCAACACCTAAGCCCATCGCTGTTGAAACCTTCTTAGACACTGCCAGGAAGGTACACATTCCGAGGAAGAATGCTAAGGCGAGGTTTTCTACAAAAACTGCGCGAACAAATAAACTAATATACGCTTCCATTACACCGTCTCCGTGCCGTTAACGTTTTCGATCTTAAAGTCAGCCTCTTCCACTTGCGCAGGGCGCCAGGTACGAATACCCCAAATCATTAGACCAATAATAAAAAATGCGCTCGGTGGAAGCAGCATTAAGCCATTCGGCACATACCAACCGCCTTCGTTCACGGTTGATAGAATTTCTACTCCAAATAATTTACCTGAACCCAGTAATTCGCGGAACGTGCCGACAAACATCAACACCAACGAGTAACCAAGTCCGTTCCCAATACCATCGAGGAAACTCAGTCCCGGTGGGTTTTTCATCGCAAAGGCCTCTGCACGACCCATCACGATACAATTGGTGATAATAAGACCAACAAAAACCGACAGCTGTTTACTCAAATCATAAACATACGCTTTCAGCACCTGATCTACCACGATGACCAATGAGGCAATAATGGTCATTTGAACAATAATACGGATACTGCTCGGTACGTGATTGCGGATCATACTGATCGAAAGATTAGAAAATGCCGTCACTGACGTTAACGCCAGGCTCATCACCAACGCCGTGCCAAGGTTAGTCGTTACCGCCAAAGCGGAACAAATACCTAAAATTTGCAAGCCAATTGGGTTGTTATCGATTAACGGGTCTAATACGATTTTTTTTGCTTCGTTACTCATTTTCTATACTCCGTTTGCCTGAATGTTATTCAGATACGCCTGGTAGCCTTCAGCGCCCAACCAGTATTGCAGCATATTACTCACGCCACGGCTGGTGAGCGTTGCACCCGCTAGACCATCTACTTGATACTCTGCACCCGTTGAACCTGGCGCAACCGTACCCTTAATCACTTTAATAGCAACATCGCTACTTGAGTCGTAGATTTTTTTACCGGCCCACATTTGTTTCCACTTAGGGTTATCAACCTCACCCCCCAGACCGGGTGTTTCCGCGTGTTCGTAATAACTCAAACCCACGATGGTCTGGCCATCGCTTTCTACCGCAAGAAAACCGTAAAGAGTTGACCACAAACCATAGCCATTAATAGGGAGGATCAATTGCTTAACAACGTCGCCTTCTTTTACCTGGTACACAGGCATATATTTAGGCCGCATTCTGATACTCGCCAAGTCCTTCTTTTTCGGTATTTTTACATTAAGTGCCGGGTCTTTCGCCGCTCTTCTTGCATCGTACGACGCAGCATCAAGTTCGGTCGTGTATTCACCCGTCTCAAGGTCAACCAGCTTAATTTCGATCTTCGAAAAAGCCGCTTCAATATCATCACCGTCTTGATAAAGGCCGACTACCTGAAGGATATTCTTTTTCTTGTCCAGTTCCTTATTGAGCTGTTGCAAAGGCCTTAATGCCACCGCTGAAACCGATACAAAAATTGCACAAACCAGACACACCAAAGTCGCCATAATAAAGGTTTTCGCCGTGCTATTATTTGGTAGCGCTAAGAAGTTCCATGAGCTAGTTGATTTAGCGTTATTTTCACTAGGCATTTCTCTTCTCCCTTCTTTTGATGTTTGACTGAACAACAAAATAGTCAATCAACGGTGCGAACATATTGGCAAATAGAATGGCTAACATCATCCCCTCTGGAAACGCTGGGTTCACTACCCGGATCAGTATTACCATCAAACCGATCAATATGCCATAGATCCATCGCCCTGTATTTGTCATCGCGGCACTCACCGGATCAGTAGCCATATAAATAGCACCGAATGCAAAACCACCCAGCACGGCGTGCCAATACCAGGGGGTCGCGAACATCGGGTTCGTTTCACTACCAATAAAATTTAATAACGTACTGGTAAAAATCATACCGCCTAGCACCCCTAACATAATCCGGTACGAAGCAATGCGGGTATATAGCAGGAAGCAAGCACCAATCAAACACGCTAGAGTTGATGTTTCACCAATTGAGCCTTGAATCGTGCCAAGGAATGCGTCCATCCAGGTGATACCTGACGCCATAACGGCATCAATACCGCCTGCTGCTGCCATACCGAGTGCGGTCGCACCACTGAAGCCATCAACAGCCGTCCAGATAGCGTCTCCTGACATTTGCGCTGGGTAGGCAAAAAATAGGAAAGCACGGCCTGTTAACGCGGGATTCAAAAAGTTTTTACCCGTTCCGCCGAACACTTCTTTACCAATAACAACACCGAAAGAAATACCTAAGGCGACCTGCCATAGTGGTGTAGTGGCGGGTAAGATCAAAGAAAACAGCATTGAGGTAACAAAGAAACCTTCATTCACTTCATGCCCGCGCACAATAGCGAATATAATTTCCCAGATACCCCCGACGATCAACGTCACCAGGTATATCGGCACGTAATACATCGCGCCGTGCACCATACAGGCCAATATACTGTCAGGATCATAACCGACTAAATTAGTCACCAGTCCACGCCATGAATCAAGCGAAGTAAGACCTAAATCGGCCATTGCCATATTGGCAAGGTGGCCGGTGTTCCACATCGCCATAATCACACACGGTAGCGCAGCTATAAACACGTAAGTCATCACGCGCTTTAAATCAATCGCATCACGTACGTGAATTGAACCAGCGGTAACGTCTTTCGGTGTGTACAAAAAGGTATCGACCATTTCATAAATGGCGTAATACTTTTCATACGACCCGCCTTTTGCGAAATGCGGGTGAATTGAATCTAGATAATTCCTTAAACGAGACATTAACCCTCCTTCTCGATGTGTGCTAAATTGGTACGAAGCGCCATACCAAAATCGTGTTTGCCTGAATCGACAAACGAGCATAACGCCAAATCTTCTTCATCCAGCTCTAGCGCGCCGAGTGACTCAGCTGCGTCTACGTCCATAACGACTAAGGCGCGTAAAAGTTGTGTTGGTAAAATATCCAGCGGCATCACACCTTCAAAAACCCCAATCGGCACGATCGCACGCGGACTGCCATGGGCCGATGTATCTAACGGTATTTTTTGTTTGCGATTGAAACTTGATAATAATGCGTTGGTAAATGAGAACTTCTCACCCGCCGGATTTAACCAACCGAGTAACTGGCGTTCGCGACCTTCCTGCAGTACCGACACCTGAACGTGATAACGACCCAGATAAACGGCCCAATGCTGAGCTTTCCTGCCTGACAGGATAGAACCCGAAATAACACGGACCTTGGTTCCACTATTAAGCTCATTATTGACCAGCTCATCCGTATTAGCGCCCAATCTTGTTTTAATTAACCGCGGTTTAGTAACCATTGGCCCAGCCAATGCAACGACTCTATCAACGCTTAAATGCCCGCTTGTAAACAGTTTACCGATCGCAATAACATCTTGATAACCCACCGTCCAGGCAACTTTTGTCGCGCTAACGGGGCTGATAAAATGCATATGCGTGCCAGATAAACCGGCTGGGTGTGGGCCAGAAAATTCCGACACAACCACCTCAGCGGGAACGTCAACGTCCGTATTAACCGATTTACTGACGTAAACTTTACCTTCGGTCAGTTTCGTTAAAATAGTGAGACCATTTTTAAACGCATCTGTATCGGCCGAAATAACGACCTCTGGATTAGCAGCTAATGGATTCGTATCGATAATCGATACGTGAATCGCTACGGGCTTTGTTGCCGGTGAAGGCACTTTACTAAATGGACGCGTTTTAAACGACGTCCACAAGCCAGATTCGGTCAGGTTTTTTACTACGTCCGCCGCTTCTATTTCTGCCAGCTTCTCAGCAGGATATTTAGCAAATTCGACTTGCTCATCGCCATCCAGTTCGATAACGACGGTACGCAGGGCGCGTTTGGCACCTCGGTTAATTTCTTTGACTATACCGCTGCCAGGCGAGGTGAAATTAACACCAGGCGTTTTCTTATCGGTAAACAATATTTGCCCTAATTTTACGCGATCACCTTCTTGCACCAACATCGTCGGCTTCATATCTATGTAATCTTTACCAATAACCGCAACGCTTGTCACCTGGTTGCCGTCTGAAATTACCTGATCCGGCAAACCTGTAATAGGTAAATCCAGACCTTTTTTGATCTTAAAGTGTTTCATTGATTAAGTTTCTTGTTGATTAAATTCGTTTATTTTACGAGTTGGAGCTCGCTCTATCTCGAGTCGGTATTAATAGAGCAAAATCGAGAAGGATTGAGTCTAGTACAAATGACAAATAAAACTGATCGAATTTTATAGTATCGCGCTGCAACATTCAATACTCCAGACTAATTCTTCAGTCCAATACCTTTATTCAAAAGCCTTAGACTTAGCGTTAGCAGCGTAACTATAAATAATATGATGACGCTAAATCCACCGAGTAAAGAGACGTCTGATTGGCCCAAAATGCTATAACGAAAAACGTCTATCATGTAAAATACAGGGTTCAGTAACGATACCTTCTGCCAAAATTCCGGCAGTAGTTCTATCGAATAAAATACGCCGCCTAAATAGATCAAGGGTGTTAACACAAACGTCGGCACAATCGAAATATCGTCAAAGCTTCTTGCGTATACTGCATTAATAAATCCCGCAGCGGAAAACAAAATCCCTGTTAGTAAAAACACCGCCACCATCATCACCGGATGAGCAATTTTCAAGTCTGTAAAAAATAGCGAAACGATCGTGACTAACACGCCGACAATCAAACCCCTCATCACACCACCAGAAATATAACCGGTAAGAATAACCCAACTGGGCATTGGGGCGACGAGCATCTCTTCAATATTATGCTGAAATTTGGAGCCGTAGAATGATGACACCACGTTCGAATAGGCATTACTGATAACCGCCATCAATATCAACCCCGGCACAATAAAGTCCATATAGTCATAGCCTTTCATTTGTCCAATTCTAGAACCGATGAGCGTGCCAAAAATAAGAAAATACAAGGTAGTCGTAATAATGGATGGTAATAAGGTTTGCACCCATATTCGCAAGAACCGCCTAACTTCTTTATAGGTAATAGTTTGTAGCGCGATAATATATTCTTTTCTAATCACTTTATAACTCCTTTCTATTCGCTAGCAATTTAAGAAATAATTGTTCAAGTCTATTGGACTCGTTACGCAGACCAGATACCCGGATACCCAAACGATCCAGGCCTACAAACAAACCATTAATTCCAGTTTCCTTTTGCACACTAACTTGCCAGGTGGTTTCATCGACAGGGACAATATTGCAACCCAAAATGGCCGGAATGACCTCAACTGGTTTTTCCAGATTCAACACAAACACTTCTTCCGCCGCTTGCTCTAACAAACTTTTCATATTGGTGTTTTCGATGACTTCGCCTTTATTAATAATGGCGATATGTCGGCATAAGCTTTCGGCTTCTTCTAAATAATGCGTCGTTAAAATGATCGTCGTGCCGGCTTCATTAATCTTCTTAAAAAATTCCCACATTGAACGGCGTATTTCTATATCGACTCCCGCGGTAGGTTCGTCCAAAATAAGTAACTTAGGCTCATGAACGAGGGCGCGCGCTATCATTAATCGCCGCTTCATACCTCCCGATAATTCTCTAGACGTTTCATTACGCTTATCCCAAAGCTCAAGCTGCTTTAAACAGATCTCTGCGCGCTCGAGCGCTTTTTTACGCGGAATACCATAATAACCAGCCTGTGAGACCACGATATCAAACACGTTTTCAAACTGATTGAAATTAAACTCCTGTGGCACCAAACCGATGCATCGCTTAACCGCTTCTGGCTCCTGATCTAAATCGTGGCCAAATACCGTTACCGAACCTGATGTTTTATTGACCAGAGACGCTATTATGCCAATCGTGGTTGACTTGCCAGCACCATTGGCGCCAAGCAAGGCAAAAAAATCACCTTTTTTGACCTCAAGGTCAATACCATTCACCGCTAACAGGCCATTGCTATAACATTTTTTTAATTGCGTGATTTTGAGCGCATTCATATTTTAAGATTCTTCATTCGTCTATTTACGCCCCAAATTCATCAGCTGAAGCAAGCATTTTATCGCTTATAGTTTAACGTATAATACAACTCAATCCTTCCTCCGCCTTTAAAGATTACCCAAACTATGTCTGATAAACCCGTTAAAAACGCACTGTACTATCACCAGCACCCAAAACCCGGAAAAATCGAGGTGGTAGCGACCAAACCGCTCAGTAATCAAAGTGATCTGGCTTTAGCTTACACTCCCGGCGTTGCCGAACCTTGTCTGGAGATCGCCAAAGACCCTTCTACTGCGGCCCTGTATACCTCTCGCAGTAATTTAGTCGCCGTTATAACCAACGGCACAGCGGTTCTGGGTCTGGGCGACATTGGTCCTCTGGCTTCTAAACCGGTTATGGAAGGCAAGGGCGTTCTATTCAAAAAATTCGGTGGCATTGATGTTTTTGATATAGAAATCGACGAAAAAGACCCTGATAAATTTGTCGATATTGTTGCCAGTCTGGCTCCAACTTTTGGCGGTATCAATCTGGAGGACATCAAAGCACCCGAATGTTTTTTTATCGAGCAGCAACTTAGTGAACGGATGGGTATCCCAGTTTTTCATGACGATCAACACGGCACGGCCATTATTACCGCCGCAGCCATCATCAATGGCCTAAAGGTCGCGAATAAAAAAATATCCGCTGTAAGGCTGGTCGCCTCAGGCGCTGGTGCCGCGGGTATTGCCTGCTTGGACATGCTAGTGAAAATGGGACTAAGGCAAGAAAATATTTTAGTCAGTGATAGTAAGGGCATTATTTACGACGGCAGAACCTCCGGCATGGATGAACGTAAACAGCGCTACGCCGCGAAAACCAACCTAAGGACGCTAGCTGAAGCCATCGTTAATGCGGATATCTTTTTAGGGGTTTCTCGTGCCGGCATGATGACAAAAGAGATGGTCAAAAACATGGCCCCCTCACCGATTATTTTTGCCCTCGCCAACCCAACACCTGAAATTTTACCGGAAGAAATAAAAGAAGTTCGAGATGACGCGATTATTGCCACCGGGCGTTCGGATTACCCAAACCAGGTCAATAATGTACTCTGTTTTCCCTATATTTTCAGGGGTGCTCTGGACGTCGGCGCAACGACCATTAATGAAGAAATGAAACTCGCCTGTATTGAGGCGCTATCTTTGTTAGCCCAAAAAACAGTCAATGACGACAACGATAATTACGCCGGTCAAACACCTGTATTTGGGCCTGAATACTTAATTCCCCGCCCCTTTGACCCGAACTTAATTATCGAGATACCGATCGCCGTTGCTAAAGCCGCAATGGCTAGTGGCGTCGCTACCAAGCCCATTGAAGATTTTGAACACTATCGCGCCTCGCTAGAACGTTTTATTTATCGTTCCGGCATGGTCATGAAGCCTATTTTCGAACGCGCCAAGCTAACACCCAAACGGGTCGTCTACGCCGAAGGCGAACACGAGAGAGTATTACGCGCAGTGCAAGAGTCAGTTAACGCTGGTATTTCCAACCCCATTCTTATCGGTCGGAAAAAAATTATTCTGCAACGCATCCAGGCACTGGGCCTGTCGCTCAGCACCGATGATAATATTGAGATTATCGAACCAGACAATAACCCTTATTACAAAGAATGCGTTAGCGTCTACCATCAACTAAAAGAGCGCAAGGGCGTTTCAATTGGATTGGCGGAAACCTATGTACGCACAAAAAATACGGTGCTCGGCGCCCTGCTCGTTAAATTGGGCAAAGCGGATGCGCTAATATGCGGCATGGTGGGCCATTATCATAAACACCTTGACCATATCACCGACATCTTAGATAAAAAACCAGGCGTCAAAAAAGTCGCTGCACTTAACGCGATTGCGGTACAAAAAGGCGTCTACTTCTTTTGCGACACCATGGTCAA
>JBLIAQ010000048.1:0-10673 GCA_047634535.1 Cycloclasticus sp. | reverse complement strand
ATTTATTAACTCTGACCAGCCAGAGGTTTGACTGGCCATTTCACCTAAAAACTCTTTATCCGCCTCTTTTGAAAACCCAACCGTATGAAGACTAACGTCAGCTGCCTTTAACCGGGCTATTTGGTGCGTTAACACCCTTTCTTTTGAGGCAAGTCTTCTTGCCTTCGTCACACCTGACAAAACCTTTCCCTCGGTCAATAAAACAATCTGCCTATTTGCATTTTTATCTACAGTCACCCAGTCTCGTGACACAACAGCTAACGCCCTTTCTATATCACTGGTTTTACCATCAGAATGAATTTTGTTCAGATTCTTTAGTGCCTGGGTTTTCCATGCTATGCCCGAGGTAGATGCTTTCATGATTTCAGTCGTCTTGTCATCAAACATCCAGATACTAGCGATCGCGTTATTAGGTAGCAATTTGACAAATAACTTTAACGCCGCCAGCCGATGGTTGTCCGGATCGCTGAACTTCATATTCTTGGACACATCTACTAATATCCTTACTTCCAGAAACTTTTTTTCATCCGCACCAAACGCAGCTGCCTGTGCAAATGTAGCGGTTAGCAGCAACAGTAGTACACAAAATAATGGCAGGCGTTTAGTTTTTATCATAGGTATTCTGTGCGCTATCGTTAAGCACCGATCGGATTTGTTGTAACGTAAAGTATGTATCGGCTAAGTTAAGCATAACTTAAATGGAAAGGAGTTATTCATTGAAAAAATTCTTAACGCCCCGACGGGTAAAAAGAAATACTACCTGAATGAGTTACAGTTTATCACTTGCCTTTTGAAGAACAGCTACGGCAGGCAGGACCTTACCCTCAAGGAACTCGAGGAATGCGCCACCCCCGGTAGAGATATAAGAAAGTTTGTCGGCGATATTATATTTATCAACCGCCGCTAAGGTATCGCCACCGCCTGCTATTGAAAAGCCATTGCTCTCGGCTATCGCTCGCGCCAGCACTTTGGTGCCTTCAGCAAACTGATCGAATTCAAACACACCCAATGGGCCATTCCACACAATGGTACCGGCCGACTTAACCAGGTCCGCATATCGCTTTGCCGTTTGTGGGCCAACGTCTAATATCAAGTCGTCGTCTACAACGTCTTGCACCAATTTAACAGTTGCTTCGGCAGATTCTGAAAACGACTTAGCGCACACCACATCAACCGGCACAGGAATACTAGCGCCGTTTTTTTCGGCCTTCGCCATCAGTGCTTTTGCTTCATCAATTAAATCTGGCTCATACAATGATTGGCCTACCGAGTGACCTTGTGCAGCAATAAACGTGTTGGCGATACCGCCACCGACGATTAGCTGGTCGACCTTATCTAGCATCGAATCCAATACGGTGAGTTTTGTGGATACTTTTGCACCACCCACTATCGCCAACATCGGTTTAGCGGGTTGAAATAAAGCCTTGCCCAATGCGTCTAATTCAGCTGATAAAAGCGGGCCTGCACAGGCCGTAGGCGCAAACTTGGCCACCCCGTGCGTTGACGCTTGCGCACGGTGCGCAGTGCCGAATGCGTCCATCACAAATACGTCGCATAAGGCGGCCATTTTTTTCGCCAAGGTCACATCATCCGACTTTTCGCCTTTATTAAAACGCACGTTCTCACACAAAATAATATCGCCTGCCTTGCCCGCTACGCCATCAACCCAGTCTTTTTCTAAACGGACGGGCAAACCTAGTAAGCTTGATAAGCGTTCGGCAACGGGTTTTAGACTGAAGGCTTCGTTGTATTCGCCCTCTACTGGGCGTCCAAGGTGAGACATAATCATCACCACCGCGCCCGCTGCGTGCGCTTGTTGAATAGTGGGCAAACACGCACGAATTCTTGCATCACTGCTGACCTTGCCGTCTTTTATCGGCACATTTAAGTCTTCTCTAATAAGAACCCGTTTGCCCGACAAATCCAGTTCTTGCATTTTGATGATGGTCATATTGAAATTCTTTTTGCTGAGTTGGTCGCGACTAGCACGTCATCATCGCTTCTGCCGTATCTAACAAGCGGTTAGAGAAGCCCCATTCATTGTCGTACCAGGCCTGTACTTTAACAAGCGTGTTATTTTGCACAATGGTTTGGGCCGCATCAATACTGCACGACGCAGCGCAATGGTTAAAGTCCACCGACACCAGTGGTGTCTCGTTGAAGTTGAGAATATGCTTCATCTCACCTTCGGAAGCCGCTTTTAACGCCTGATTTATTGTCTTTACCGTGGTTGCTTTTGACGCCGTAAAGGTAAAGTCAATAAGCGCCACGTTCAGAGTCGGAACGCGTATCGCCAAACCGTCAATTTTACCTTTCAATTCGGGCAGGATAAGCTCCACCGCCTTAACTGATCGAGTCGGCGTAGGAATAATGGATAAACCCGCCGCCCTTGCCCGACGTAAATCGATATGGTGTGAGTCGATCAATTGTTGGTCATTGGTATAGGCGTGTATCACCGTGCCCAGGCCGCTTTCAATGCCAGCGGTTTGGTGCAGTATTTTCGCCATCGGTGCTAAACAGTTCGTGGTACAGGAACCATTCGATACGATTTTATACTCGGGCTTTAAGTCTGCGTGATTCACGCCATAAACGATAGTGGCGTCTACCTTTTCATCAGATGGTGCCGAAATAAGCACCTTTTTTGCACCCGCAAGGCAATGCATATGCGCTTGTTCTGCCTGACTAAATTGCCCGGTACACTCCAGCACCACATCAATATCAAGCGCTTTCCAGGGCAGCTTGACCGGATTCGCTTCTGACAAGTAATGAATACTATCACCCGCTACCAGCAACTGATCCTTTGTAAACGATACCTCATAAGCAAAACGCCCGTGGGTCGTATCGTATTTCAGCAGATGGGCAGAAATATCTAGCGGCTCAACTTCATTAATCGCAACGAGCTGTATTTGCTCGTTGCGTTGCGCTTCATACAAAGCCCTCAGTGTATTGCGACCAATTCGGCCAAAGCCGTTAATAGCTACTCTTATACTCATATTAGCCAGGGTTTATAAAACGCCTTTGGCAGCCGTTACGAGCTTGTCGACGGTAATACCAAAATACTCAAAAAGCACCTCTGCGGGCGCGGACTCTCCAAAACGGTCAATACCGATCACCGCGCCTTGCAAACCCACATACTTATACCAAAGAGCGGTTGAACCTGCTTCTATGGCTACTCTTGCGGTGACTGCTGCGGGCAGGACAGATTCTTTATACGCAGCGTCTTGCTTGTCGAAAATATCCGTGCATGGCATAGATACCACGCGAACCTTAATACCTTCAGCAGACAATGTTTCCGCAGCTGATGTCGCTAGTTCGACTTCTGAACCAGTGCCAATTAAGATCACTTGTGGTTCGCCATCGCAGTCTTTCAATACGTAGCCGCCTTTTGAGATAGCCGCCAATTGTTCAACTGAACGATCTTGATGCTGTACATTTTGGCGCGTAAAAATTAACGCCGATGGTGTGTTTTCGCTTTCAACCGCACACTTCCATGCAACCGCAGATTCAACCGCATCGCATGGACGCCAAACGTCTAAGTTAGGAATCAAACGTAAGCTCGACACGTGCTCGATAGATTGGTGCGTTGGGCCGTCTTCGCCCAGGCCGATTGAATCGTGGGTATAGACAAAAATATTTCTTAATTTCATCAATGCCGCCATGCGCACCGCGTTGCGGGCGTAATCGGAAAACGTTAAAAAGGTCGCGCCGTAAGGGATAAATCCACCGTGTAAGGCGATGCCGTTTTGAATGGCGCTCATGCCGAATTCACGTACACCGTAGTGCAAGTAATTGCCGTTTGCATTCGTGCCGTCTACGTCGGTACAACCCGTCCATTCGGTTAGGTTTGATCCAGTTAAATCCGCCGACCCGCCCAAAAATTCAGGCAGCAAGGGGCCAAATCCATTCAGCGTATTAAGCGATGCCTTTCGCGATGCGATGGTCTCGCCCGCTTTTTGCGCCGCTTCAATAAACGCCGTAGATTGAGCTTCCCAATTATCGGCCAACTCGCCCGATAAACGGCGTAAGAGCTCGTCTGCTAACTCTGGATATTGTTCTACATATGACTCAAGCAGCTCTTCCCATTTAGCTTCTGCTTGTTCGCCTTTGTCGTTTGCATCCCACGCATCTTTAACGTCTGCAGGAATTTCAAACGCAGGCGCTGTCCAACCTAAAACTTTACGCGTTGCCGCGATTTCTTCTGCGCCCAATGGTGCACCGTGTACGTGGTGCGTACCTTCTTTGTTGGGTGCGCCAGATCCAATCACTGTTTTGCAGCAGATTAAGGTCGGCTTAGTGGTTTCTTTTTTAGCCTGTTCAATCGCTCTTTTAATATCGTCTGGATTATGCCCATCAACACCACTGACGACGTGCCAACCATAAGCTTCAAATCGAGCCGGGGTGTCATCGGTAAACCAGCCTTCGACGTTACCATCGATAGAAATGCCGTTATCGTCCCAAAACGCGATTAGCTTACCTAGACCGAGGGTGCCGGCGTAAGAGCAGGCTTCGTGGGAAATACCTTCCATCAGGCAGCCATCGCCCATAAAGGCATAAGTGTGATGGTCAATAATAGGAAAATTGGGTTTATTAAACTGCGCTGCCAACACTTTTTCAGCCAACGCCATACCCACTGCGTTAGTAATACCTTGACCTAATGGGCCGGTAGTCGTTTCCACACCTGCTGCGTAGCCGTATTCGGGGTGACCCGGCGTTTTAGAGTGTAACTGACGGAAGTTACGAATCTCATCCATGTCCAAATCATAACCGGACAAATGCAATAAAGAGTACAACAACATCGAACCGTGGCCGTTGGACAACACAAAACGATCGCGATTAACCCAATGTGGGTTTGCAGGGTTGTGCGACAAAAAGTCATTCCACAACACTTCGGCAATATCGGCCATACCCATCGGCGCACCCGGGTGGCCAGATTTAGCTTGTTGAACGGCGTCCATACTGAGGACACGAATGGCGTTAGCCAGAGTTTTACGAGGAGGTGTTTTGCTCATTATCGCTGCTTATTTAGTGGGCTTAATAACTAGCGCGCCTGGCACTAATTTAGAGAACACCGAATTTTACACTGAACGGCTTAGAAGAGAAACCGTGAGGAGCTAATAGGCTGCAAATCTAATGTCGCCTTATTGTTGTGGCATGGCCTGACATGGACCTACTACTTTACCTAACGTATAGCGCAATAGAAATAAAGTGACACAGGGAGCCAGATAAAACAAACAGGTGCCAGATACCGTGGGCATGGGGAAGTTTTTTAAAACCATCCAGTATATAAAATACGATACCCGTCGTGTAAGCAATGCCTCCGGCCGTCAACCAGATCACACCCGCAGCTGGGACGGTTGCCTGCAAATCAGAGTAACTCAGCGTGCAAATCCAGCCCATAGTCAGATAAATAAGTACCTGTAGCCACTCAATACGCTTTGCGATGAGAATATCCAGTAACAAACCAATAACAGCCATCGTCCATATTAATACCAGCATTAACAGGCCATTATATTCCCGTAGCGACACCAGCATATAAGGCGTATAGGTCCCTGCTATTAACAGGTAGATTGAAATATGATCGAGCTTCTGAAATATTTTCTTAAGTTCGCGGCCTCGGAAGCTGTGATACAGGGTGGACATCGTATACAGCAGGATGAGTGTCAGGCCAAAAATGATAAAACTGATAATGAGTAACGGCTCGCCTTCTTGAATGCCGATAGTTAGAAGCACGCCAAAGCCGAATAGAGCCAGGACGGCACCCACCAAATGGGTAATACTGTTTAGTTTTTCGCCGTAGTACATATTGCATCTACCAATATAAATCGGATAAAAAATCTCTTTAAGGCGTTAAAACAAACTTTAAAAGCACTATAACATTGATAATTTAATAGCTTGCCCCGCTATTAAGTTGTTATTACCATAGTTTTTATATCGACATAAGGTTACCACATGAGCACATACGTTCTTATTCATGGTGCGTGGCACGGCGCCTGGTGCTGGGACAAACTGGTACCTCTCTTGCAAGATCAGGGGCATACCGTTATTGCACCCGACCTGCCGGCTCACGGACAAGACCTTACACCTATTAGCGAAGTGACTTTACAGTCTTATACTAACAGGGTCTGTGAGGTCGTTAATAAACAAACTGAGCCGGTTATTTTAGTCGGCCACAGTTTAGGCGGCGTATCTATAACCCAGGCCGCTGAACAATGCCCGGCTCGGATTAAAAAACTGGTGTATTTAAGTGCTTTTCTTTTACCTAACGGCGTCGCACGGCTCGGTTATGGCGACGACATTAGCGGCAGCCTGCTCGAGCAAAACAAAGCGTTGTCGGAAGATAAAACGATTGTTTACTTTAATGAAGCCGGTTTAGAAGCCACTTTTTATCACGACTGCTCTGCGCAAAATATTGCAAGAGCAAAGGCTTTAACGCGCCCGGAACCCACTGCGGGCATCGTTACCCCGGTACGCTATACGGCAGAAAATTTTGGCCGTATTCCTCGCGTTTATATTGAATGTTTACACGATCGGGCTATTCTGCCAGCACTGCAAAAACGAATGTATACCGAAACAACCGTTGATCGAGTTATATCGATGAACACCAGCCATTCACCTTTTTTTTCAGCCGCAGACGAATTAGCAAAAAACCTTATCGATTTGTAATTAGCCGGGAAGAGGGTCATTATTATGTGTGCTTACCGACATTCCAACCTTTGTCGGCGATTAAATGTTCTGCGGCCGCCAAGGGCTCTTCTTCAAGTGACGTTGCCATTGAGTCGTTCCAGCGGTTAAAAAAACCAAACATGCCAATTACACCGAGCATTTCAACGATCTCTTCGTCGTTCCAATTCGAGCTTAGGCATTGATATAATTCGTCCGTAACGTTATTTGGGACTGAGGCGGCTGCCAGGGCATAATCCAGCGCGACCCGTTCTTTATCTGTAAAAAGGGGGCTGTTGCTGTAGTTATAAACATCCCGCATCTTTTCTTCGCTGATTCCAAACCGCGTGGCACTAACAGAAGTATGCGCCTTGCAATACTGACAACCCACTGCCTGGCTGGCCATATGTGCAATTAATCGTTTAAAACCTACATCCAGCTTGCCGTTTGCGGCAAAAACCGCCTTGTTCATTTGAATAACTGACTTGGCGATGGCGGGAACTCTCTGCATTGTTAATAAACTATTCGGAACAAAACCGAGCGTGTTCATGAAATGCAAAAAATCTTTTTTTAATTCTGTATCCTGACAGTCATCAATACTTAGTGGTTTCATGCGAGACATTGGAAATAACTCCAGTCATTGTGCGGCTGATGCACTTCTAAATATAGCGGCTCATACTAAGCCGCTATTCTTTCGACCATTTACCCGTGATTACTAGCCAGTAGCGTCGCCTAAACCAACTCTCTTTTCACAAGCCATTATTTTACTTTAAGAGGTTTTACCTTCAGCTCTTCTTCATTAGCTGGCACGAAACCATACTGACGGTAGATCTCCTGAGCTTGGGCAGTGGCCAGATAAGCCATAAAACGCCTAGCGTTTTGCATATTACGCCCTGCTAACAAGGGGCCAATTGCGTAGGCAACTTCGTCTTGCTTGTTATACGGTGCAGAAATGGCAACGCCTTCTATTGGCCGCCCCTCTTTTTTAGCGTGTACGACTTCCGACGTCCACACGATACCGACGTCTGCTTCGCCCCTTTCAATAAGGTCTGGGGTTTCCCTATGGTGCCGAGAGGTGAACCACGTTTTACCTTCTACTGCCCAACAGCTTTTACACTCTTTCTCAGCGGTTACTTTTTTGTGTATGCCTAAGTCTTTTAACATCGCACTACCGTAAAACTTGAAAATGCCTTCGGTCAGTGGATTGGGGTGTGACTGAACAAGGTCATCACGAGCCAAATCTTCAGGTCCCTTGATACCTTTTGGGTTGCCTGCAGCGACCATTAATTCAAGTTTATTGTGGGTGTAGATCATGTATTCATCCATCAAACCTTTTTGATTCAACTTTTTAAGGTGACCGATATTAACACTGGCAAATAGATCAGGGTTGATGGCGGTCTTTTGGCCATTTATTTCACCCTGTTGTAGTAGCTGTTTTTTAAGTATCTGGCCCGGTGGAATGGTTTCAACGTACACCGATTTAATATCAGAATGCTTAGATTGGAAATCTTTAATCAGCTCTTCCATCACCATAAACTGATTGCCGGCTAGATACATCACTAACTCGGCTGTATAGGAATCAGCTATTTCGCCATAGACTATTTCACCGTTGGTGTGGAACGTTCGGTAATCATGTCCTTCACCAGCATCTTTTGCAGCCTGTGCATTGGTAAAAAAAGACAACATTATTACTGAGCATGTTATTAATATTGAAGAAAATTTCATTGCAGTCTCCTACGTTAGTTATTTTTATAAATTCAACATCCTGGCAAACCTGAACAATTTTTTTACTGAGAAAACTTTACCTTAATATCCCACGATTTAAAAGCTGTTTGTCTTATTCACGGCTCTCACATAAAAACAGAGAGTCTGTGAAATATAAACTACAACTATTTAACCCTCACAGAGGATAAGTGTCGTGAAGCCGAACTGTCAGTTTGACTAACTCCACTTTATAGAGCAGCCCATACTCGGCACTTGCTCAACAGGTCCTTTAGCCGTTTTTGCGACCATCAACATGGCGTTTAACAACTCTCTTTTCAATCCTTTCGTGCTGACTTGTTTAGCGCTTTCGTCTAATCGACCACGGTATTGCAACTGCATCTTATTGTTATAACCAAAAAAATCGGGAGTACAAATAGCGCCGTAGGCTTTAGCTACCTCTTGAGTAGAGTCGATTAAATAAGGGAAGTTATAGCCTTTTTCTTCGGCTATTTTTTGCATATTATTGTAAGAGTCTTCGGGGTAGTCGTTCGGGTCGTTCGACATAATGGCGACCACGCCGACGCCGTTGGCCTGTAATATAGCCATATCCGCCACCAGGCGTTCTTGAATGGCTTTTACGTAAGGACAATGATTACAGATAAACATTACCAGCAGGCCGTTTTTAGCCGCGCAGTCATCACGCGTCCAATAATTACCATCGACGCCTAACAACTTAAAGTCTGAGGCTGGCAGGCCAAAATCACACACTGGGGTATGCATTAAGGTCATGGTCTTTCCTTAGTAGGTATCTAATGCGCTAAATAATAATACGCCACCCAGACCACCTAAGGCCCACGTGACGACGGGGGCATCGCCGAGCATCAGCGGCGAGAAACCGTCTAAACCCAAAATAATAGTGGCTGAAATAATTAGGCTGCCACCACAGATAGCCATAATATTTCTGCGGTGGTTTTTCGCCAGTTGCTGCTTAATTTCATCCAACTGTTTGGACTTCCAGCGGATTTCGAGTTCACCTTTCGACGCATCACTGAGCACCTGATACAGCATCTCCGGCAGTTCTGGCAACTTCTCCGCCATAATAGGCAGGTGAGCTTTTAGTTTGTTGAAGGTTGCTTTTGGCCCAACGGTATCTTTATACCAGTCCTCCAGATAGGGCTTTGCCGTTTGCCACAAGTCCAGATCAGGATACAGTTGACGCCCAAGCCCTTCTATATTCAATAAGGTTTTTTGCAGTAGTACGAGTTGTGGCTGCACTTCCATATCAAAGCGGCGAGCGGTCTGGAAAAGGCGCAGTAGCAAATGCCCGTATGAAATTTCTTTCAGCGGCTTTTCGAATATCGGTTCGCAAACGGCTCTAATGGCGCTTTCAAATTCATCAACGCGCGTATGTTTTGGCACCCAGCCCGATTCGATGTGCAACTGAGCCACGCGGAAGTAATCGCGTTGGAAAAAAGCCAGAAAATTTTCAGCCAAATAGCGTTGATCAGCAAGCGTTACGCTACCCATGATGCCGAAATCGACCGCCAGATATTTCGCGTCATCCGAGGCAAAAATATTACCGGGGTGCATATCAGCGTGGAAGAAATTATCGCGGAACACTTGGGCAAAAAATATTTCTACGCCGCGCTCGGCGAGTAATTTTAAATCAACGCCTCTTTCACGCAATACCTCAATTTTACCAATCGGTGTTCCGTAAATACGCTCCATCACCATGACATTTTGGCGCGTGTAATCCCAGTACACATCAGGCACATAAAGCTGGTCGGAATTTTTAAAGTTACGGCGTAATTGCGAGGCGTTGGCCGCTTCGCGTACCAAATCAAGCTCGTCGTGGATGGTGTGATCAAACTCTTGTACGACTTCCAGTGGCTTTAAACGCTTGGCTTCGCTCCAGTACTTATTGGCCAGTTCCGCTAGGGTATAAAGCAGCGCTACATCCGCATCAATGATTTTATCTATGCCCGGGCGCAGCACTTTAACGACAACGTCTTCGCCAGTGTGTAATTTAGCCGTGTGCACCTGCGCAACAGACGCCGACGCTAGCGGGCTTTCTGAAAACTCGGCAAACACGTCTTCAATAGGCCGTTCTAGCGATTTCTCAATAATTTGGCGCGCCAACTCATCGGCAAACGGCGGCACATTATCCTGCAACTTCGACAGCTCCTCACCAATATCGGCGGGCAGTAAGTCCTGACGCGTTGAGAGTATTTGGCCAAATTTAACAAAAATAGGACCCAGGTCTTCCAACGCTTTGCGAATTCGCTCACCACGTGGCCCATTACGTCTGC
>JBLIAQ010000047.1:0-11148 GCA_047634535.1 Cycloclasticus sp. | reverse complement strand
GGCTTTTTCAATCCAGGCTAGCTCTTATGTAAAAATCAATCTGCTTAAACACCATTAAAAACTAAATGAATAAACAGCCGAGGATAAACGATCAGCTAAACAACATGGAAATAAAACATTAAATTAATGTAACGTTCGCTATTAATGTCGTCTAAGTAGCGATGACCATATTATTACCTAGCATACCTATACAAAACCCAAGTACTGCACCTAAAGGTGGTGACCAATGCTTCTTCATATGAGATTGAGGCGCTATATCCTGAAATATCAAATAAAGTATACCGCCTGATGAAAACAGCATTGTTGCCCCCAAAAGGAATACATTCTCGCCAAAATAGGCCCATCCGATAACCGCTATAATCGGGCCTATAGGAACAAGAAGAGACATAAAGCCTAATATATGTTTCACACTAGATTGTGGCATGGAGCGGAACTCACGATAGGCGTTAAATCCCTCAGGTAAATTTTGCAAGCCAATAAAAACTGCCAATAATGGTGCAAACTGAGCCCCGAGTGCAAATGCACCGCCTAATGCCAACGATTCCGGTACAAAATCCAGAAGCATTGCAATAAATTGTGGCTTTTCTCGACGACGCGCCCCTAAAAAACGTTCCAAAATAAAAAAGCAAACACCACCACTCAATAAAATAATAACACTTAACGTTGAGTGATTTACATATTCAGTACCTTCTGGAACCAATACCAATGCAACTGCTGCAAGTAATACACCACCGCCAAAAGCGATGACAGCGTGTCGAAACTCATTCTCAAGCCATTGAGGTTTTATTTTTTCAATAGATGCGAGTAAACCACCAAGAGGGATACAAGCACCCGCACAAAACGTATATAGAACTATTTTAGTTAACTCATCCATGGCAAAAACTTTTTGCTATTTAAATTACTCTTATGGCTACACCGACCACTTGTACCCCATAGGGTATAAGTTTTATTTAAGAGGCACCCCTCTCTTAATTCAACAAATATATAATCCATGAGGTTAACGAGCTCGGTGTGATTAAATTTTGAGCCGTTTAGGCTACCCTCGCTTCGCAAAACCCACTGGTCGTTATAATGTCTTATCAACCTTCTCACAAAATCGTTCGCTCCTTAAAGGGTTAATATAATGTGTGAGCTCCTGATTTCATGAACATCATATGGGCAAGCAACAGAAATGAACGCCCTCGCGGCAGCGAAAACAACTTAATTTTAGCCACAATAAGGATGGATGAACAAAAAGCACTTAGTTGCAAGAGCGAAGCTTCCCAAGCCCTAACGTACAACTTCCACCAATGCCTCACCACTATGCCGTGAATCACTCGCCGCACTGACTTTATTCGTGCTCTTATCCCACAAAATCGCTTGCATATTACCGTACGTTCTACCAACCGATTTGAGCTGATGCCCTTTAGCTCTCAGTTGCGCCATTGTTTGCTCACTGAGGGCGTTTGGCTCGTGCTGAATAACGTCTGGCAAGTACTGGTGGTGGTAACGCGGCAAACTGACCCACGATGACGGCTCGTTGCCTTGCTCGGCGTCTAACAGGCCGAGTAACACCATGCTAATAATTCGGCTGCCACCGGGGGTGCCGAGTACGCCAATTTTATCGTTGGTTTCAAAAAACGTTGGCGACATACTGGATAACATCCGTTTGCCGGGCTCTATCGCGTTGGCTTCACCACCCACTAAACCATAGACATTCGGCACGCCGGGCTTGATAGAAAAGTCGTCCATTTCATCATTCAGCAAGACGCCCGTTCCAGCGGCTACGAAACCTGAGCCGAAGGGATAATTAATAGACAATGTCGCCGATACGCGATTACCGTGTTTGTCTAACACTGAAAAGTGCGTGGTGTCGTGCCCTTCCACTGGATTTAATCCGCTGATCTGTTGACTGGGCGTGGCTTTGTTTAGGTCAATATCGGCCGATACTTTTTGCGCGTAGGATTTTTTAGTTAGCTCGGCGACGGGTACTGTTACAAAGTCGCTATCGCCCATATATAAGGCACGGTCCCGATAAGCGCGGCGCATCGCTTCCACCACTAGGTGAATACGCGTGGCCTCGTCCAGTGCGGCCAGGTCGTACTGTTGCAGACTATTCAGCCCAATGGATAGCACCAGACCGCCGGATGATGGTAAGGCGGCACTGGTCACTTTCATACCGTTGTAATCAATAACCACTGGATCGCGTTCTTTTATTCGATAATTTGCCAGGTCCTGCAGCGTCCAAATGCCACCCGCCTGTTGCACGCTATTGACCAGATTTTCTGCTACTTCACCCGCGTAAAAACCATCAAAACCCTGTCTAGCCAGTTGTTTTAAAGTATTCGCTAACTCTTTTTGAATGATGCGCGCGTCCAGCTCGGGCACTTGCCCATGCGTTAGGAATATTGAATTTGCCGGTTCACTAGCCGCTAAAACGGGCTGGCGAAAGGAAGCGAGATTTTTATAATGCTCGTTGACGATAAAGCCATTTTCAGCCAGTTTAATCGCCGGGTTTAAACTACTTGATAGGGCTAGTTGACCATAGTGCTTTGACAGATGTACCAATGCGGCCGGCATACCGGGAATAGCCGCCGCTAAGGCGCCATTAACCGAGGCGTTATTAATCGGCTCGCCTGATTCATCCAGGTACATATCTCTATGCGCTTTTCCGGGTGCCACTTCGCGCCCATCGAGCATAATTTGCTTGCCGTCACTGGCGCGGTGCAATAGCCAGAAACCACCGCCACCTAGGCCCGAACCAAAAGGTTCGACTACAGCCAGGGCCGCACTCACGGCAACCGCCGCATCAAAGGCATTGCCACCCTGATTTAATATATCAAGCCCCGCTTGCGTTGCCGCTGGGTGCGCACTGGCGACGGCTTGCGCTGGCGACGTTGTATGTTGATTGCTGCACGCCGATAGAAAAAATAAAACCAGTAACACTACAGCAGTACGTTGCATCGCTTAGTCTCCGTTCGCCGCCATTAAGCGACTATATTTAAGTAATAGTTGGTCTTTCGATTCTTCGTGATTAGGGTCCTTCGGAATACACTCCACCGGACAAACCTCAACGCACTGAGGGGTGTCGAAATGACCCACGCATTCGGTGCATAAATCCGGGTTTATTTCGTAGATTTCTTCGCCCATGTAAATAGCGTCGTTCGGACACTCAGGCTCACACACATCGCAGTTGATGCATTCATCGGTAATGATTAAAGACATAGTTAAATTAGTTTTTGTAGAATGGCCTGTTCAACGCTGGGTGGGACAAAGTTGGTAATTTGACCGCCGTGACGTGCGATATCCCGCACCAGGGTTGACGATAAATCGGCCCAGTCTGAATGCGTGGTAAGAAATATTGTTTCTAGTTCGGGCATCAGCTTTCTGTTCATACCGGCCATTTGGGTTTCGTATTCAAAATCGGCGATAGAGCGAACGCCTCGAACGATGATTTTCGACTGCTGTTGTTCAGCTAAATCAACCAGCAGACCTTCAAACGATAAGACCTCGACGTTGGCGTAATGACTAAGCGCTTGCTGGGCCAGAACCACGCGTTCCTGTAAATCAAACAAGGGCGCTTTGCTTGAGCTCTTGGCGACCGCTACTACAACGGAGTCGAACAGCTCGCTGGCGCGTTGAATGATATTGATATGACCATTGGTAAGCGGGTCGAAGGTACCAGGGTAAATCGCTTTTTTTGTCATCAGCTTTCTCGATGGTATAAATAATAGGCCACCTGGCCCGTTGTTTTACTGCGGTGCTGAACCCAGTTTTCAGGTAAGAAATCCAAATCCAGTTTACGTTCGCATTCTAAATAGATAACGGCATCATCCGATAAATGCCCACTTTCCTCAAGCCGTTTTACACACGCTGGCAGACTATTGTTTTTAAAGGGCGGATCTAGAAACACCACGTCAAAGGTCATATCATCTGGCTTGCGCTTATCATTTAAAAAGTCCGTCGCTTGTCGGTGCATTAACTGAACGGCCTCGGCTTTTAGCAGTTCTTTACTCGTGCGTAAGGCTTTCATGATAATAATATCTTTCTCAATCATCAATACGTGCGCAGCGCCTCTTGAGGCCGCCTCAAAACCAAGCGCGCCACTACCAGCGAATAAGTCCAGACAACTAGCCTCCGGCAAATGCGGCTGCAACCAGTTGAATAGCGTTTCGCGAATCGGGTCGGTTGTCGGCCTTAATCCGTCGATACTGGGGAATTCAATTTTTCGACCTCGCCACTGCCCGCCGATAATGCGTACGCGATTTTCCTTACCCGCCATTAGTCTTTTTCATTCATTGTTTGTCCCACTGTTACCATCGTCATACTATCGACGATGAGCCGTCGCTGAAATGCCTCGCGTATTTGTTCTGTCGTCACCGATTCAATTTTTTGCACGTAAGTGTTCAAATAATCTAGCGGCGCTCCACTAACAACAATGCTCACCACATTGCCTAACAGCTTTTTATTACTGTCGAGCTTTAACGCAAAACCGCCGCCGATGTTTTTCTTCGCGGCGATTACTTCTTCGTCACTAGGCCCTTGCAGTAAAAAGTTTTCAAGCAGTTGTTTTACCGCAGCCGAGGCTTCTTTAACGCTTTCATTTTTTGTTTGCAGCCCCATTATAAAAGGGCCTTTTTGTAGCATCGGGTGGAAATAACTATAGGCGCTATACGCCAGGCCTCTTGCTTCACGAATGTCTTTAACGATACGCGAGCTAAAACCGCTGCCGCCCAAAATATGGTTGCCGATGTAGAGGGCAAAGTAGTCTGGGTCATTATGCGCTAAAACCGGCATGCCATACAGCAAGTGCGTTTGTTGTGAAGGATAGTCCTGATGAATGAGTCCGCCATTAGTTGATACGTTCACGGCGGCTATCGCGGGCGCTTTTTTACCTGCTTTTAATTTGCCCACTAACTGTTCAACCAGTTTTTCTGCCCGTTGACGAGAAATGCCACCCACCAGTACCACTGTCAGTTTATTCGCCACATAATATTGGCTATAAAAGTCTTTTAAATCCTTTACCGCAAGCTTAGTAACCGAGCTTTCTTCGCCCTGTATAGGCTTTGCATAGGGATGCCCCTGAAAAATTCGCCCATAAAGTGCTAACTGAGCCAAGGTACCGGGAGACTCTTGCCGTTGCTTAATGCTTAATAAGGTACGATCTTTTTCACGCTGAAAATCTACCGCTGGAAAAGTCGGCGAGGTGACCACTTTTTTAAGCACCGACCAGGCGGTATTGAGTATCTGATCATCAGTTAAACTTCGAAATGAAATAGCGCTAAAGTCTCGCGACGTAGAAACGCCTAATTGAGCGCCTACGCTTTCAAATTGTTCGGCAATTTGCTGTGCATTTAAATCGCCAGCGCCCTGCTCGAGTAATCCACTGGTCAACGAGGCCAGACCTGATTTTTCTCCATCGCGCGCGCTACCCGCATCAAACACTAATTGAGCGTCTAAAATAGGCAGGCCGTCGGTTGGTACAAAGTATACCTGCACGCCGTTGGCTAGCTGCCAGTGCTGAATGGTCGGCACGGCCAGACAAACTGAACTAATAAACATCAGCCATAGCCCCATCAACGCCATTAATTTACTGCGCATGACGCTTCTCCACCTTGCTATCTATTTCCTGTGGTTCCATATACACCACCGTTAAATGATCTTCAATTAAGTACTTGTTCGCCGCCGCTTGAATTTGCGCCACGGTAACAGCTTTCACCTTATCCACGTACTCTGCCTCTTTTTGCCAGCCAACCCCCACCGTTTCAAGCATGCCCAACTGCATCGCCTGGTAGAAATTTGAGTCTTTTTCATACACCGATGACGCGATAACCTGCGCCTTAATCCTGTCTAACTCGTGCTGCTGAACAGGCTCAGCCTTTAGTTTTTTTATTTCTTTAACTATCGCTGTTTCCAGCGCCTGCACGCTATGGCCTTCTGTTGGTACGCCATCGAATAAAAATAAAGTGTCGAGCCTTGCATTCATGTCATAACCCGCGCTTACATTGGACGCCAGCTGCTGGCCTCGCACTAAATTAGAGGCTAAACGCGCACTGCTACCGCCACTTAAAATACCCGACAGCACCTCCAGCGCGTATACGTCTGTTTCATTATCTGCAGTGTTTAAAACGGGCGCTTTATATCCCATCAGCAAATAAGGCAGCTTCGCCGGTTGTTTGACGATACCGCGCCGCACACCCAACTGTAAAACTTCTGTACGTTGCTTTACGGGCTTAAACGACACCTGCGGGATGCTGCCAAAATACTGTTCGGCTAATTTAAATACCTCGGTAGATTTAATATCGCCCACCACCACGAGGGTCGCGTTATTCGGCGCGTACCATTGTTTATACCAGCCGGCCAAATCAGCCAGTTTCATATCTTCTAAATCCTGCATCCAGCCGATAATGGGGTTGCGGTAAGGGCTACTGGTATAGGCCATCGCCTTAAAGTATTCATATGTTTGGCCCTGCGGCTTGTCTTCGGTTCGCATTCGCCGCTCTTCCATCACCACCTGTAGTTCTTTGACGAACTCTTTTTCTTGCAGCTTTAAATGCTGCATCCGTTCCGCTTCAAGACGCATACTCACCTCAAGTCGGGAAGCCTCCATGGTCTGAAAATAAGCCGTGTAATCAGCGCCAGTAAAGGCATTTTCGCTACCGCCATTGGCGGCGATAATTTTGGAAAACTCGCCTGGTTCAAGGTTTTTTGTGCCCTGGAACATCATATGTTCTAACACGTGCGATAAACCCGTAATGCCATCGTATTCGTAGCTAGCGCCCACCTTATACCAAACTTGTGACACCATAACAGGCGCACGATGGTCTTCTTTTACCAGAATTTTTAAGCCATTTTTAAGTATTTTTTCATGTACTATATTAGGTGACAATTCTGGCGAGGCAAAAGCGGTTAATGAATATAAAATATTCAGTGCAAAAACCGTTAGGGGTAACTTTTTCATTTTGCTCTCACTTAACAATAACTGTATTTAAACGGGCATTTTACGATAGTGCCCTCGGAAAGACACGATATCATGTTTGGATTTGGTAAGAAAAAAAACGCCTTAAATGCTGAACAAGCACCTATCGAAGAGTTACAAGATGGCTTTTTTGGTCGGCTAAAAAATCAACTCTCTAAAACGCGATCTGGTTTAACCGGCGGCTTAGGGAATTTATTCCTTGGCAAAAAACAAATCGATGATGAACTATTCGAAGAACTAGAAACGATTCTTCTTACTGCTGATGTTGGCATTGATGCAACGCAACACATTATCGATAAATTAACCCAGCGCGTAGCTAGAAAACAGCTGTCAGATCCGCAAGCTATGACCGCAGCACTGCAAGAAGAAATGTTATTGATTTTAGAGCCCAATCAACAACCACTCACCATTCCCGACAACGATGCACCCTTTGTTATTTTGGTCGTTGGCGTCAATGGTATGGGTAAAACAACCACGATTGGTAAATTGGCAAAACGGCTAAAAGCCGAAGGCAAAAGCGTGATGCTGGCAGCGGGCGATACCTTCAGGGCGGCGGCGATTGAGCAATTACAGGAATGGGGCACGCGCAATGATATCGAAGTGGTGGCCCAACACACCGGTGCAGACTCGGCATCGGTGATCTACGACGCCTTTGAAAAAGCCCGCGCGCGTAAAGTTGATGTGCTGATAGCCGATACCGCCGGCCGTTTACATACGCAGGTCAACTTAATGAACGAACTGAGTAAGATAAACCGAGTTATCAAAAAACTCGACGACAGCGCGCCTCACGAAGTCATGCTAGTGGTCGACGCAGGCACCGGGCAAAACGCACTGGCTCAAGCGAAACATTTTAACGAGGCGACACCGCTAACTGGCATAACGCTAACGAAGCTAGACGGCACCGCAAAAGGCGGCGTTATTTTCGCTATCGCCAATCAATTCAATTTACCGATCCGTTTTATCGGTATCGGCGAAGGCATCGATGACTTACGCGAGTTTGATGCACAGGCGTTCACCCGTGCTTTATTTGATGCGCCCGACGAGGCTGCATAAGGTTTATGCTGCAATTCATTAACGTCAGCAAGCGATACCCCGGCGGCGTAGACGCGCTTAAAAACGTCAGTTTTGAAATAAAACAGGGCGAAATGGCCTTTTTAACCGGCCACTCAGGTGCCGGTAAAAGCACGCTGTTAAAACTAATTGCGATTCTTGAGCGAAGCACCCAGGGGCAGGTGATGTTCGATAACCAAAACATTGGGCGACTTGCTAAACGCAATGTTCCCTATGCGCGGCGTAAAATTGGCATGATTTTTCAGGATCACCGTCTACTACATAATCACACTGTTTTTGATAATGTTGCCCTGCCGCTCATTATCGCCGGATTTCAGCATCATGAGGTTAAACGTCGCGTTCGCGCTGCGCTGGATAAAGTTGGTCTGTTGGGAAAAGAGCAACGCTACCCGATCACCTTATCCGGCGGCGAGCAACAACGAATAGGGATTGCACGAGCGGTGGTTAGCAAACCACCGATGATTTTGGCGGATGAACCGACCGGTAACCTTGACCCCGCGTTATCGCAAGAAATTATGCAATTATTTGAGCAGTTTAATCAGGTGGGCGTCACCGTTCTTATTGCCAGCCATGATCTCGCGTTGATTCAAAGAATGGGCTACCGAACTCTACAACTCTCACAGGGTGAGCTGGTGACAAATCATGGCTAGTCGTCGTAGTAACATTCAACGCCCCTTGCAAAGATTCAATATGCAGGCTTACTTACGTATCCATTTACACACGTTTTTTGCTAGTCTCGGTCGTTTTTCAAGGGCACCGTTTAATTTCCTGATGACCGTTAGCGTAATTGCGATCACGCTGTCACTTCCTTCTGGCTTACTGGTCTCCGTTAATAACTTGAAGTCATTGAGCGGCCAAATTGATTTGAACAATAATATTTCACTGTTTTTAAATCAAACGGTCAGCTTACAGCAGGCGAACGAATTAACGGCCTCGTTAGAACTGGACGAAAAGGTCGGCGAGGCCATACTCATTTCCAAACAAGCCGCCTTAGAAGAGTTCCGCCAATACAGCGGCTTTGGATCTGTTATGAACGCGTTAACCGATAACCCCTTACCCCACGTAATTCAAATAACGCCTATCGACGGCGTAGAGAACCAGGCCGCGCTTCAATTACTAGTGAACAAACTCCAGCAGCAACCTAATATTGATTTCGTCCAAATGGATATGGGCTGGCTAGAACGATTACACGGTATTCTTAAAATAGCTCAACGCGGTGTTATTTTAATTACCATTTTATTAGGTTTTGCCGTGCTGTTAATTGTGAGCAATACCATTCGCTTAGAACTGCAAAATCGGCGCGATGAGATCGATATTACCCGTCTAGTTGGCGCCACTCGTTCGTTTATCATGCGGCCCTTTATTTATAGTGGTTTCTGGTATGGCTTTTTAGGCGGCGTATTCGCCTGCATGCTGGTTAACTTGTCCGTCTGGCTTATTGACGGCCCATCAAGCTCATTAGCCGCCTTGTATAATAGCTCGTTTAGCCTTGAATTTATGCCCTTCTACCACGCTGTTTTATGGGTCTTGTTCTCCATTTTATTGGGCATCGTTGGCTCATGGGTAGTCGTTAGTCGTTATTTATCCGAGCTTGAAAGCTAGCCTTGAAGCGCGCAACTACTGGATTATTGTCTTTAATTCTGAACTTTTGCTATAATTAGCACTCTTAAGCCGCGAGTGCTAAACTTAAACGAGACTGTACTACTTTAGGGAGGGACACTATGACACATGCGTTAGCAGTACCTACAAGCTTATCAGCTGGATCTTTAGACGCTTACATCGCGTCTGTTTCTTCTGCGCCTGCCTTAACTGCGGAACAGGAAAGAGAGCTGGCGTTTCGTTTACAAAATGAAAATGATTTGGAGGCCGCTCGCACACTTGTCCTATCTCATATGCGTTATGTGATACATATTGCTAGAAGCTACAGCGGTTATGGTTTAGCTTTACCCGATCTTATTCAGGAAGGCAGTATTGGTTTAATGAAGGCTGTAAAACGCTTCGACCCTGAAATGGGCGTTCGCCTGGTGTCGTATGCTGTGCACTGGATCAAGTCTGAAATTCACGAATTCGTGATTAAAAACTGGCGTATTGTAAAAATTGCCACCACTAAAAGTCAGCGTAAACTTTTCTTTAACCTCAGAAAACATAAAAAAGGCCTAACCTGGCTGAACGAATCTGAAGCTGACGCTATTGCGAATGACCTCGGCGTTGATAAATCGGCCGTTTATGAAATGGAAAAGCGTTTAAGCAATCATGATATGGCGTTTGATGGCCACCAGGATGACTCTACAGATTCTGATGAATTGAACTACACGCCTGCAACATTCGTAACAAAAGAAGATCAGGATCCCGCAGGAATTGTCGAAACTCACAATGAAGAATCGCGCAACTCACTTCAGCTGCAGACAGCCCTGGCTAATCTTGATGAACGCAGCCGCTCTATTTTAGCCGAGCGCTGGCTTAGTGAGAAAAAATCGACTTTGCATGAGCTCGCCGCAAAATATCAAGTGTCAGCTGAACGCATTCGCCAGCTAGAAAAAAACGCGATGAATAAAGTAAAGCAGGAATTACTGGAATACAACCCAGCCTAACACCAATTTCGTTAATTCAAAGGCTTGTGCTTGCTTTAAGACGCAAAGTTAATTGCTGGTCTTTTTGTAACATATCGACGTGCTTTAAAAAACTCATTCCCAATAATACTTCTTTACCCGCCATATGAGGGTTGACGTGTGCGGGAATGTTTTTTAACTGAATCGAACCGAGTTTTACAGAATCAAGGATGACGCGATAAACGGTGATATCACCATTTGCCGTTCGAGTTCTTTGTGGAAAACCTTCTTTTAGCATTAGTTCCTCCGCCAGGTCAGCTGGAATACTCAGGTTAGTAGCGCCGGTATCCAATATAAAGGTCGCCCAATGGCCATTAATCTTACCATCAGCAATGTAATGGCCCTGACGGTTTTGAACCAAGGTCACCTCTGCTGAGCCATCTGCGGCGTATAGAATGTCAGGGCGTTCGTTGGGGTTAGATTGTTTCTCAAGATAACGATTAAAGCCGATAACGAGCATCGCGAGAAAACCAACCCACGCTAATGTCACCATCATTTGAGAAATTTTAT
>JBLIAQ010000046.1:0-11285 GCA_047634535.1 Cycloclasticus sp. | reverse complement strand
GTTTTTAGTTAACGCGCCAACAGAGATAAAGTCTACGCCCGTCTCAGCGATATCTCGTATGCTCGATAAATCAACGTTACCGGACGCTTCGAGTTTTGCCTGAGCGTTATTTAGGAGTACTGCCTGCCTTAATTGATCGAGAGTAAAGTTATCCAAAAGCAAGATATCTGCCTTTGCATCCAGCGCCTGCTGAACTTCCTCCAAATTTTCCACTTCGACTTCAACGGCAACACTAGCACTAATAAGACGAGCTGCTTCAACCGCTTTATAGATAGATCCTGCGGCCATGATGTGATTTTCTTTAATTAATATCCCGTCATACAAGCCGACCCGGTGATTAGATGCACCGCCACATCGTACGGCGTATTTTTGAGCCAGGCGTAGACCCGGTATTGTTTTGCGCGTATCTAAAACAACCGCTTTTGTAGCCTTTACTGCTTGCGCATATTGACTTGCCAACGACGCGGTCGCGGATAAGGTCTGTAATATGTTTAACGCCGCCCTTTCGCCCGTTAATAAGGCGCGCGCTGAACCTGAGACATAACACAGCACGTCACCAGAAAATACCTGTTCACCTTCTTGCTGTTGCCAGTCTATTTTAATATCAGGGTCGAGGCTTTTAAAAATAGCATTGAACCAGGGTTGACCACATACTAAAGTTGCCTCGCGCGTAATGACCGTCGCTTTAGCTTGCTTCTCTGCAGGAATAACGAGAGCGGTTAAATCGCCGGCTCCAACGTCTTCGGCGAGAAAGCGATTCGCATCATCTTGTATTATTTTTGCATCTAACATGGCATCCGTTGTTCTAAATAAATAAAAAGCCTCCGCAAGGAGGCCCTTTATTATCACATAATTTGAGTTTTATAAGAACGTCATGCGGGGTAAGGCTCTGGTTCATTCGGCGTCATCATTTTCTTCATACCGAGTAGCACCCTTTCCACCAACGGTGTTTTTTCCTGGCCGACCAAACTCATACTTTTTTGCCGTAACTGTTCGGCCAGTTCAGCGACCGTAATATCCATCGCTTTAGCTCCACGGTCATTGACAAATAAACACGACATCGTAACGGGGCTTTTCCAGGATAATTTAGCTCGTAATGCTGCCCCCGACTCATTTTTATATTCTAGCCAATCACCTACCTGTATATTATTCGCCTGTTTACTAAATTTATCTTTCGGCATTTGCTTCAGTTCACCTTCGAGCTCTTGTAGTAATTCCTCATCTAGACTCGCCTCGCAGAAATCCTTATCGAAATCGACCAAAGCAACCCTTTCCGCCACCGGTATATCATCGACAGCCGTTGTGTTTACAGACAGTATTTGTCTATGCCATGATTCGAGTTCTTTAAAAAAGGGTAACGCCTCATGGAAGTCATACGATATATTTTCCAGGCCCACTTTAATGTCTTTCAATAGGCGCGCCAAACCTTCCTTGATAGCGTGCTTCTCAGACTTGTTCTCTGTTGCAATAACACTATTCACTAAACGTTCAATCACAGCAATAGTTTGCCGCGTTTCTTCCGGTTCTTTCTCACGTCTAAGCAAGGCCAAAACTAACACGTCTTTCCACGCATTATCCAGGAACAAATGAACAAATTCAGGTATTGATTTGCCATTTAACCTGAGCGCAATTTCGTAAGCCGCCTGTCGTTTCGTTAACTCCAGCTGTTCAGCGCCTTGCGTCATTTTTCGTGAACGTTCTTCGATAAGGTTTATTTGCTGCTGCTGCTGATCCTGAAAAATTTCAAATTCTTCGACCAGTTCGGCAAAAATTTCAATGTCACTTTCAAACTCCATTAATACTCTAGCCACCAGCTCTTCCATTTTTTCAAAGGTAGCACTTTGGATCTGCTTGTTTTTTTCACTCACTCCCAGGCCGGCGAGCGACAGCGCATTCAAAAAGCGTCTGGCTGGGTGGCTCTTTTTCGCAAAAAACTCCTTATCCATCATCGCTACTTTTAAAATGGGTATTTGCAATTGCCCAATCATCGCTCTTACTACGTCAGGCAGGTGTCGATCCTGTAAAATCACGTCAAAGAACATGGCGACCACATCGATCAAAATATCATCTTGTTCCGAATAGGGCTGGCGCTGTCCATCTACTTGAATTTTCGAACCTATTTGTGAACGTACGCTAGCTTCCGGCTCCACGCCGTCAATCGCACCCTGTTTCTGAATCTCGTCCAGGGTACTAATGAGGTCTGTCGTTGCTAATTGTTCGCCTGAAATAGCTAGGCCATCTGATGCCTTTTTCCCACCATGAACGCGGTAAACCTGGGCCATTTCAACCAACGAACTGTATAAAACGGGCTCTATTTTAGTCGCCAGCACATTAGATACCTGATCTACTTGCGGCTCCATGGTTTTTTCCGATTTGGCCTGTTCGGCTGGAGTAAAAACCTTTTTTTCTTCTACAGGTGGCTTTACGCCTTTTTTATCCACCGAAGCGCTTCTTTTAAGATTTTGTTTTGGCAGCTTAAGTAATATTTCAGCTTCTATAAATAACTCGTTAATTTCTTCCAGTGTATCGCCTATATTTGATAGCACCGTCCTGTTAAACGATTCACATAAAATCTTATGCGTTATTTTTGAGAACGACTCACCCTTAATTAATTCAACGTACGTTTTCATTAAAACGGATGGGCCATAGGGGTTTCTGCTTGCGGGTAACTCGTTAACATTAGAAACAAACTCAATACGGCGTTTCAACGCATATAAAAGCTCTATTAACTGACTCTCAGAGGCTGATACATAACCATCAATCAATAATTGGTTTTCAACCTCATCTGTTTCTAATAACTGAAGACTTGCCCAGCCCTTATCTTCCTTCGAAGAAAAAAAAGTGTTCTCAGCACCGATATTCGAGTCTGTTGAAAAACTCATTAGGTTTTTGCTGATACTATCGATATATAACGACGATAAGTATTTAGATGCTTTCTGCAGTACTTTAATATCGAGATGAATGGCGTCCGTATTTTTGGAGTCTGAGGTATCGTAAAGCTGCTGTTCTACTTGCTCCAGATGCATAGCAAAAGCCTTTTGCAGCTGTGTTTTTAATACATTTGCTGACGACTCAATGATTTTTTTCTGCTTCGAAACCTTGTCATTCATGGGCGCATAATTGTCTGTTTGCCTGATATTTTCGACTGCTGCTTTGAGATTTTCCATGATCTAAGAACCGTTTATGTACACTGGAGTTTAGAGTATAGTCAGCGTACTAAAAAAGTTGTGCGCTAGGGCACAGATTTAAAAACCCCTTCATTTTTATGCGAAAATTCCACGATAAAATTCAATCTGGTTTACTCATTGGCGTTACACAGCTTAATTCGCCTAATAAAAATGACCGCCCCGTGCCTGATGATATTCGGCTTATTATCGTACACGGAATAAGTCTTCCACCCAATCAATTTGGTGGCGACTGGATAGATGATTTTTTTCTAAATAAACTAGATCCAGAACAGCACCCTTACTTTAAAGAAATTTGCGGGTTAAAGGTGTCGTCACATTTACTCATTCGGCGCGACGGAAGCGTCACCCAATATGTGCCGTTTGATCAGCGCGCATGGCACGCAGGGGTTTCGTGCTATGCGGGCGAAGAAAACTGCAACGATTTTTCCATTGGTATTGAGCTGGAGGGCGCCGATCATATCCCTTATACCGACGTACAGTATGCGGAATTAGCGCGTTGTTGCGAAGCGCTGATGAGTGTTTACCCCAGGCTGTCTAAAGACACCATCGTTGGACATTGTGATATAGCGCCTGGACGAAAAACTGACCCCGGCGAAAGCTTCGACTGGAAAAAGTTTAAAGGCTTACTCGTCGCTAGTTGAGTTTTTGCTGAAAAAAGCGTCAATCAGCATCATCACAATACCAACGGAAATAGCCGAATCAGCCACATTAAACACTGGCCAATGCCAGGTTTTATAATACACGTCTATAAAATCGATGACGTAGCCATACGATATTCGATCATACAAATTCCCTATCGCACCGCCTAAAATTAATGACAAAGTAACCGCCATCCATCGCTCAGAACGCTTTAAACGACTCAACCAAATCATTAAAATCGTGGTCGCGATCAACGCAATAGCAATAAAAAACCAACGTTGCCAACCACCGGCAGAACTCAAAAAACTAAACGCCGCGCCGGTGTTATGCACATAGGTCAAGTTAACTGACGGCAACAATGCTACCGATTCATATAAATCAAAGTGTTTCACCACCCACCACTTGCTGATCTGATCGAACACAATCACCAGCGCAGACAACCACAACCACTTAAACATCGGCATCGTTTTAAGCAAAACGTCTATCTTCCCCAGTACCGTCAACATTTTCTACGCAACGTCCACATAATTCAGGGTGTGAGGCTGACGTAGCCACATCGTAACGATGATGCCAACAACGAACGCACTTCTCGTGTTCACTGGCGGCCACTTCAATAAACAACTCGGCATTATCCGTTGCTTTCGCCCGCTCAGATTTATCAGACAACGGCTTTACCTGCGCGTACGAGGTGATCAAGATAAAACGTAGTTCGTCGTCTAACTGCTTGAGTTTTTCATACAAGCCGCCTGCACAATATAGCGTTACTTCGGCGTCAAGGCCGGAACCAATAAGTCCTTCCGCTCTTACCCGTTCAAGCTCTTTGCTGACCAGCTCACGCGTTTCAATAATCTCCTGCCAGAACGTTAATTCAGTCGAAGCTTCTGAAGCTGATTCAGGAAGCCCTTCATAAGCCGTTGCTAAAAATACCGACTCTTCACGATCACCCGGCATCGACAGCCAAATTTCTTCCGCGGTATAGCTCAATATCGGCGCTATCCAGCGCACAAATGCCTCGGCAATATGAAACATCGCCGTCTGCGAAGAACGCCGTGCCACGCTGTTTGTTTGCAGCGTGTACTGGCGATCTTTAATCACATCCAGATAAAAACTACCCATATCCACCGAGCAAAAGTGGTGGATCTTTTGGTGTACCTGCAAGAACTGGTATTGATCGTAACCATCCAGCACTTCTTTTTGTACTTCACGCGTTTTCTCAATCGCCCAGCGATCTAGTGGCAACATATCGTCAAACGATAAGGCGTCTTTTACAGGGTCAAAATCGTTTAAATTCGAGAGTAAATAACGCGCCGTATTTCTTAACCGACGATACACGTCCGAGGCGCGCTTTAAAATCTCATCCGATACCGTCATCTCGCCACGGTAATCGTTTGCTGACACCCAAAGGCGCAACACGTCCGCGCCCAGTGAGTTAATCACTTTTTGTGGCGCCACCACATTGCCCTGTGATTTTGACATTTTCTTACCTTTAGCATCAACCGTAAAGCCATGCGTCAGCACCGATTCGAAAGGCGCGCAGCCATTCATAGCCACTGAGGTTAGCAATGAGGATTGGAACCAGCCGCGGTGTTGGTCCGAGCCTTCCAGGTACATAGCCGCAGGAAAGCTGAGTTGTTCTCGTTTATCTAGAACGCAGGCGTGGGTGACACCTGAATCAAACCATACGTCCAGGATATCGTTAATCTTAGTATATTGCTCCGCTTCATCACCCAGTAAGTCCGTCGCGTCCAATTCAAACCAGGCCTCTATACCCGCTTTCTCGATGCGTTCAGCGACTTGTTCGATCAATTTAGGCGTATCGGGATGCAACTCACCCGTCTCTTTATGCACAAATAAGGCAATCGGTACACCCCAATTTCGTTGACGAGAAATACACCAGTCTGGGCGACCTTCGACCATGCTATTAATACGCGCTTCGCCCCATTCGGGAATCCAGTTCACGCGTTTAATTTCCTGTAATGCTTTTTCACGCAAATTATTCTTATCCATCGAGATAAACCACTGTGGCGTCGCTCTAAAAATAATCGGTGTTTTATGCCGCCAACAGTGCGGATAACTATGGTTTAAGGCTTCTTCGTGCAGCAAGGCACCTCGTTCTTTTAAAACCTCGATAATATCGCCGTTAGCACTAAACACGTGCTTACCGGCAAACAGCGGCGTAGTCGCTAAAAATACGCCATTATCGCCGACTGGATTATCCACTGGAATATTGTACTGTAGGCCAACGACGTAATCGTCCTGACCGTGCCCTGGTGCCGTATGCACCGCACCCGTACCCGCTTCCGCTGTCACGTGATGGCCTAAAATAATCGGCACGACGCGCTGATAAAAGGGGTGGTTTAGCGTCATTAATTCTAAATCTTTACCTTTGCAATAAGCCACCACTCGATAGTCCTCAATGCCATAGCGAAGCATCGTGTCCTTTAGTAGTTTTTCAGATAAAACGAGTCGTTCTTCGCCACTTTGAACCATCACATAATCGAACTCAGGGTTTAATGAAACCGCCTGGTTCGCTGGCAAGGTCCACGGCGTGGTGGTCCAGATAACGACTGAAATGGGCCCCTCCCCAGGGTGTCCATCGCTACTATGAAAGCATTCAACGAATGCGGCTTCATCGGCCACGGTAAAGCGCACATCAATCGCGGGAGAACGTTTATCTTCGTACTCAACTTCTGCTTCTGCTAAGGCAGAGCCACAGTCGGTACACCAATGCACGGGTTTTGAACCCTGGTGCAAATGGCCATTGTCTATAATACGGCCGAGCGAACGAACAACGTCCGCTTCAAATTGAAAATCCATACTCAGGTATGGCCGATCCCAGTCGGCAAACACGCCCAGTCGAACGAACTCTTCTTTTTGCATCGCCACTTGTTTGGTCGCATAGGTCCGGCACGCTGCTCGAAATTCAGCCGCTGACACCTTAACACCCGCCTTGCCTATTTTCTTTTCAACCATCAACTCAATCGGCAAGCCGTGGCAATCCCAACCGGGCACGTAAGGCGAGTCAAAGCCCTGTAAGCCCTTGCTCTTGATGATGATATCCTTTAATACTTTATTAACCGCATGGCCAATATGAATTGGGCCGTTTGCATACGGCGGCCCATCGTGTAAGACAAACCGCGGTCTACCTGCAAATTGATCACGAATTTTTTGATATAGACCAATATCTTGCCAGCGTTTCAAGGTGGCGGGTTCGCGGTTAGCCAGGTTTGCTTTCATCGGAAAGCTGGTTTGCGGTAAATTGAGTGTTGTTTTGTAATCCATGATGCTCTTAGGCTGTTCGTGTTTGATTAAAGTATGTTTTAGCCTGTGCAGAATCTATTGAAATTTGCTCAGTTAATTGATTCAGGTCGTTAAATTTTTTCTCATCTCGAAGTTTTTCACAAAAGGAAATAATTACACGCTGGCCATATAAATAGCCGCTAAAATCGAACAAGTGGGCTTCTAATAAAACCGCTGTAGTGTCCTCAATTGAAGGTCGCGTTCCCACGTTAGCAACCCCGTTATAACTCAGGCCTGATTCAAGCGTTATTGTAACGGCAAAAACACCTTTTAACGGAGTTTTTCTATTTTTCACGCGTATATTAGCGGTAGGAAAACCAAGCTCTCGGCCTCTTTTATCGCCGTGCATAACACGGCCAGACATAGTGTAAGGCCGATTCAAATACAGCGCCGCTTTTTTTAACTCTCCTCGTTCTAAGGCATGACGGATTAAGGTACTGCTGACTCGTTCATCTTCCATTTTAAATGAATGCGATTTTAGAACGCTAAAACCCAATCTTTTACCAGCGATCGTCAAATAGTCAAAATCTCCCTGTCTGTTTTTACCAAAACAAAAGTCATCACCAACGATTAAGAGTTTTATTTTTAGTTGCTGATAAAGCATGTTTACAAATTGCTCCGCCGTCATATTCGCCAGCGCGTGATCAAAGCGCACCAGATACAGAAAATCCACGTCCGTTTGAGATAGATGGGTTATTTTGTCTCTGGCCGTTGAAATTCTTGCTGGCGCGTCGGCAGCCCTGAAATATTCAATCGGTTGTGGTTCAAAACACATCACGATTGTTGGTAAATCTAGTGCTTTGGCTTGCTGTGTTAGCGCATCTAACACCATCCGGTGCCCCGCGTGAACACCATCAAAATTACCGATGGTCAAAGCACTACCTTTTGTAAAAACGGGCGCGTCGGCTAAGTGTCGTATCAATTTCATCGCTAGCCTTAATGCTTAAATAATAAATGACGCGGGCGGATTCCCATGATCAGAAGAGCCACCAAATACAATATGGCAATCGCTAAGATCTCCAGCCCTAAGTGTAATGCCCTGTCGAATGCACCCCAACTAAGCCATTGCTCTAACGCGTAGTCATTCAAATATATCAGGCCAACCAGCAAGTTGGCCATTAATACTTTAGCGGCGAAACTAAACCAGCCTTTTTGAGCTTTAAACGCCCCCGTTTTAACCAGCGCTCTAAGTAATAAGCCAGCGTTTACAAAAGCCGCCAACGAAGTGGCCAGGGCTAAGCCCGCGTGTTGTAAAAAAGAAACCAGGCTGAGGCTCAGAATGAGATTGGCTATCACCGCTATAACACCAATTTTCACCGGCGTTTTCATATCTTGCCTCGAAGTAAACCCCGGCACCAACACTTTAACCAAAATAAACGCCGGCAATCCAATTGAGTAGGCCATCAAACTTAAGGCCGCTTTGTTAACGTCATCAGGTGAAAATGCATCATATTGAAAAAGCGTCGTTAACATCGGCGCCGCCAAAAAATACAAGCCGGCCGCCGCGGGTATTCCGATCACCACCACCCAGCGTAAACCCGAGTCCAGGCTGGCAGAAAACTCATCGTGTTTTTCCGCCGCATGGCTTTTAGACAGGTTCGGTAAAATAACCGTCGCCAATGCAATACCAAAAATGCCCAATGGAAACTCCACTAGCCGATCCGAATAATAAAGCCATGAGACGCTTCCGGCTACCAAAAACGATGCGAGCAAGGTATCCACCAATAGATTGATTTGAGTCACCGATACGCCAAATAAAGCGGGTAACATCAGATTCATGATTTTTTTTACACCTACATGCTGACGATCAAATTTTAATCGCGGCATTAAACCGAGTTTATTCAAATAGGGAAATTGAAAAGCCAGTTGCACAATGCCCGCTAATAACACCCCCCAGGCGAGGGCCATAATGGGTCTATCCAGCAACGGCGATAGCCAAAATACCGCCGCCAAAAAAGAAAGGTTTAAAAAAACGGGCGTTATCGCAGGAATGGCAAATTTTCCAAAGGTGTTTAACACCCCACCCGCCATCGCCGTCAGTGATATAAAAAATAAATAGGGGAAGGTTAGCCGTAGCATATCAACGGTCAGATCGAAACGCGTTCCATTCATCGCAAAACCCGGGGCAAACAGGTAAATTAAAACTGGTGCGCCGATAACACCCAGCAGGGTGATAAAAAACAGGATCGTCGCCAGGGTACCAGCGGTTTTTTCAATCAGATCTTTTAGCGCTTCTGTCGATTTATTTTCTTTATAGTCCGACAGTACAGGGATAAACGCTTGCGAAAAAGCCCCTTCTGCAAAGAGCCTGCGCATAAAGTTTGGAATTTTAAAGGCCACAAAAAAAGCATCGGTACCGCCATCAGCACCAAAAAAACGAGCAATAACAATATCTCTGACAAAACCTAAGACACGTGAAATCATCGTCATGCTACCCACAATAGCAGTCGATTTAATTAACTTATTATTCAGTGTATTCACCCCAGAGAGTCCGTAGATATATTCATTATAAGGTGTGTATGAAACATAGACAGCATAGATTCAACTAAAAGATTGAATCTATGGTTCGTGGCCTCTAGAATTCATTACCATCTAAACGCAAGAGATAATGATTTGAATCAGAAACAAAAGAACTGGTTAAAGCGTTTATTATTTGCTGGTCTATTCGTTATTACTATCATCGTTACCCTGCCCTACATTATCCAGTATGGCATACTTAAAGGTCTGACCAATGCTGGAAGCAAAGAAGCATCTATCGATGACGTAGACTTCAATCTTTTTTCCGGCGAACTGAGTATAAAAAATTTACGCTCACGACGACTGGAGCATCCTGAACTGATTGCATCATTGATAAACATCAATGTCGACTGGCTACCGCTTTTTAGTAAACGACTACTTATCACATCGTTATCACTAAAAGACTCAAGCATCAACATTCAACAGCTCAACCCAACAACTCTTTTTATCGCGGGCATTGAAATACCTTTGGCCGACGCCGAGAAGGATGACACAAAAACTGTAGAAAATATTGACCAACGCTGGGGTGTAGGTTTGGGCAGGCTTCATCTCGTCAATAGTAGTATTATTTATCAGTCAGCTGAGTTTTCAGAAAAATTGCTCATTGAGGACTTTGAAATAACTGAGGTCTTTAGCTGGCAAACAGGTCAATCTTCGAACTTTACTTTCAATACACAATTAGATGATGCAAGCATTAACGGAGAACTTAAGGTCTCAATTTTTGCTGAAAAACCATCGATTGATGGTCAACTGAACCTCAAGCGATTAAATTTAGAGCGTTTTCAACCACTGCTTAAAAACCAACTAACCGCGCTAGCGGGTCAATTAAGCGCCGACATTAAGTTTTCTATGCTATTGGGAGAAGCTAGCTTTAGCTACCAACAAAACGGAAGCATTTCTATTGATCAATTACTAATCAGCGATACTAAGCTTAAAACGACGCTTTCATCCATCAGCTGGCTCGGCGATATTGATTTTGACAAAAGTGCTGACCAGCAAGTTTTAAAGCTTACGGCTGACATTGGCATACGCGACGCACTAAGTATCAACCAACAAACAGGGTTCACCCTTGCTGAAATAAAAAAAATCTCTGTGGATGATATTGCGATCCGCAATATCGAAGATATTCAGATAGCTTCTTTGCAACTCGAAGGTTCGTCAGTGGCAAAAAACAGCCCGGACACTAGTTTGGCTGACAGTAAAAAAATCCTTATTGATCATATAAAGATCATGGATCTTAGCTCTATTGATATTAAGCGAGTCCAGATTGATTCATTAATGAGTCAAATCGATATTGATCGACAGGGTGATATTTTGTTAATCAAACGACTACAAGAAAACCTGCCCTTTTCAACAGCCGCGCAAGCCGAGGGCATTAATACTACCGAGACGGAAGGGAAGCCTGTTCAAATAAAACTGGGGGCTTTATCTATCTCAAAAAACAGCGTCATTAAGCTATCGAAAGAAAGCGAACAAGGCCTCATTAAAAAGTCAATCAACATCGATGAATTTAAACTGGGTACGATGGATACATCTGCTGCAACAAAACCCACAGCCGTTAAATTGCTAGCCAGCATAGACAAGTTTTCAAAAATATCGGTGAATGGCAGTATTAATCCCTTTGGCGAAAAAACCAATATA
>JBLIAQ010000045.1:0-11292 GCA_047634535.1 Cycloclasticus sp. | reverse complement strand
GCGTCATACGTGATGTTATTGGTGACGATATTAACTGGTTTGTTGATGGTCAGTAATATTCGTTACTACAGCTTCAAAGAGCTTAATCTCGCCGGTAAAGTGCCCTTTGTCGTCGCCGTTGTTGTGATGTTAGTGTTAGGTATTATTTATGTCGCGCCACCGCTTATTTTGTTCGTTATTTTCTTAGCTTATACGGTTTCAGGTATAGTTTTGACCGCTAGCTTGATGCGACGTGGGAGACGCGAGAAAAAACCTTCAAATGATGCTGAGTAGAACTAATAAAAGCCAGCCATATTTGAATGCTATGGGCATTCAAATATGGTTAGAAAGAGGCTTAGATCAACCTGTTGTTTCAGACTCTACGGATGAACTGTTAGCAGTAGACTCGATGGACCTGCTTCAGCTATCGGATAGCGTCAACCATTGTCAGCGCTGTGAGTTGTCAGCGTTGGGCTCGCAAAAAGCCTTTTCGATGGGCACACCTGCTACGCTGCAATGGCTAATAATTGGTGATACTCCGACGCTAGAGGGCTTACCGTTTTCAGCGGCTTCTAGTGGGTTATTTCGGGATATGTTACTGGCAGTAGATAAAAAAATAACATCCAGTTACTTAACTACGAGTGTTAAATGCGTTCAAAATCAACGCTTTCCTTCTGCTAAAGAACACCAGTGTTGTCGTACCTATTTGATACGCCAGATTGAGCTCGTCAAACCCGAGCTGGTTTTAGTATTAGGCGAACTGGCGGCACAAAGCTTACTGTCGTCAAGTGATACATTAGATGAATTAAGGGGTAAGTCGCATACACTAAAAGGTGTTGATGCACCCGTTATAGTCAGCTATCACCCAGATGAAGTGTTGCGCGGCCCCTTGTTGAAAAAGCTTGTTTGGCAAGACCTGCAAATGGCCAGGAGGTTAGTATTAGCGTGAGCATTCTAGATAAATTTAAAACAGTCTTAGGCCTGGAAGAAGGGGCTTTGTACCTCAGACCTTTAAAAGATAAAGATTTACCTAAGGTGCTGGAGATTGAAGGCAAGGTCTACCGCTTTCCATGGAGCCAGCAAATCTTTAAAGATTGTTTATCGATGGGTTATTCGAGCTGGGGGCTGATCAACGAAGGTGATCTTATTGCTTATGCCATTTTATCGATCGCTGTAGGCGAGGCACACGTGTTAAATATTTGTATAGAGCCAGAAAAACAGGGGCAGGGCTTTGGGCGGCATTTTCTTCATGCGTTATTTAACATTGCGAAAGACAAAAAAGCAGAGCGAATATTTTTGGAGGTCAGACCTTCAAATGAAAGAGCGGTGTTGCTATACGAAAATTTAGGATTTGAGAAAATTGGTGAACGGAAAAACTATTATCCAACGTTTGACGGTAGAGAAGACGCGCTAGTCTATTCTTTAGATCTCAATCCATCGGTTATTTGAGCGGTTTCACTACAGTGGCAGGCTTTTTCCTGGAGCGGCTCGCGTATAATGGTTGAATTGACAATATAGCAAAAAAGCCATGCCCAGCGAATTCCAAAAACGTAGAACGTTTGCCATCATTTCCCACCCCGATGCGGGTAAAACAACGCTGACTGAAAAACTGTTGTTGTTTGGCGGCGCTATACAGATGGCCGGCTCAGTAAAAGGTCGTAAAGCATCACGACACGCTACCTCCGACTGGATGGAGATGGAAAAGGAACGTGGCATTTCCGTGACGACCTCGGTGATGCAGTTTTTGCATAAAGGCAAGTTGCTTAACCTGTTAGACACCCCTGGTCACGAAGACTTTTCAGAAGATACATACCGTACCTTAACCGCTGTTGACTCGGCGTTGATGGTGATTGACTGCGCCAAAGGTGTAGAAGATAGAACCGTTAAACTAATGGAAGTGTGTCGTTTGCGCGATACACCGATTATTACCTTTATCAATAAAATGGATCGAGAGGGCCGCGATCCTCTTGAGTTGATCGATGAGGTAGAATCGGTGCTGAATATTCAATGCGCGCCTATGACGTGGCCAATTGGCATGGGTAAGCGTTTTAAAGGCGTCTATCACCTATATAAAGATGAAGTCCACGTGTTCAGTCCAACGCACGGTGGAAAAATTGCCACAGGTGAAATATTTAAAGGCTTGGATGACCCTAAACTAATCGAGTTGCTGGGTAGTTATGCCGACGAATTTTTAGAAGAATTAGAACTGGTGAGGGGCGCGAGTACCCCCTTCAATCAGGACGCTTATCTGGCCGGCAAGCAAACGCCGGTGTTTTTCGGTTCTGCCGTCAATAACTTTGGTGTTGGTGAGCTGTTAGACGCTTTTGCCGAATATGCACCCCAGCCGCAACCCCGAGAAGCGCTACAAAGACAGGTGAGCCCCGAGGAAAATGAGTTTTCGGGTTTTGTTTTTAAAGTGCAGGCGAATATGGATCCAGCTCATCGAGACCGGATCGCTTTTATGCGTATTTGTTCGGGCGAGTATTCTCAGGGTATGAAAATGCACCACGTACGCCTGGGCAAAAATATACAAGTAGGTAACGCGATCACTTTTCAGGCAGACAGTCGTAAAAATGTTGAACAGGCCTTCGCGGGGGATATTATTGGCCTGCACAATCACGGTACCATCCAGGTGGGCGATACCTTTACACAAGGTGAAACACTAAAATTTGGTGGTATTCCATACTTCGCACCAGAACTATTTCGTCGTGCGGTGTTAAAAGACCCGCTGCGTATGAAAGCATTGCAAAAAGGTTTAAAGCAGCTAACCGAAGAAGGCGCGACGCAGCTGTTTAAACCGATGAAAAATAATAACCTTATACTGGGTGCGGTGGGCGTGTTGCAGTTTGAGGTAACGGCGCATCGTCTGAAGAGCGAGTATAACGTCGAATGCGTATACGATAATGCGCCGATCAGTACGGTACGCTGGGTCAGTTCAAGTAATCCACAAAAACTGGAAGAATTTAAAAAGAAGGCGCATGATAATCTGGCAGAAGACGGCAGTGGCTATTTGGTTTATTTAGCACCTAGCCGTGTTAACTTATCGTTAACCGAGGAGCGTTGGCCAGATATTACGTTTAGCGCTACGCGGGAATTATAGGAGAAAAGGATGACGGCTAAAAAATACACCATTGATGCACTCGAGTTAGGTCCGATGGAAAACTTTGTTTATTTGATTCAAGATCACGACAGTAAACGAGCGGCTATTGTTGATCCAGCCTGGGACGTACCTAAGGCGATAGAATTGGCTGCCCAGCGCGGCTATAAAATTACCGATATCCTTCTTACGCACAGCCATCACGACCATATTAATGGCATTGCCGACGTATTGAACACATTTGATGCCGAGCTACATTTATTGAAAGAAGAGGATAAATTCTGGGGTGAGCACGAAGGAACGCCGACTCTGCATCACGGAGGTGATGAGATTATGTTGGGTAATACGGCGATCAAAATGCTGCATACACCTGGCCATACCCCAGGTTCAGCGTGCTATCACGTCGACGATCAGTTGCTCACTGGCGACACGATGTTTGTGTTTGGCTGTGGGCGTTGCGACTTTAGCGGAGGCGACCCTGAAGTCATGTTTAAAACATTGAATAAAATACGTACTGACTTACCCGCATCAACCACCATCTTGCCGGGGCATAATTACGCGGTTAAAAAAACGTCGACTTTAGCAGAGCAGATTAAGGGCAACCCCTTTATGCAGCACCATAACGTTCAGGACTTTGTTCAGTACCGCATGCATACGCCCAAGCGAAAAACGCCTTATGAGGCGGAACCTTCTAAACACTGCGATCACGATCATTAGAAACGAGCTGTAGAAATAATAAGGCCTAGGCGTGTACGAATTCCAGGATAACGACGTTATCTGTAGCTGTAAGCAGATGACGAAAAAACACTTTCTAGCGCTTATTAAAGAACAAAAGTTGAATACGCTAGATCAGGTTCGAGAAAAAACTGAGGTCAACGTCGCTTGCGGCATGTGTATTATGATCGTTGAAAAACTGTTGGCCGACAATAGGCCTTAATCTTTTGACGAAAAGACAAGTGCGTCTATTCTTGTTATAGCTGAATCAATACTAAAGCCTAAACACTAGGTTTTAGGCACGAAGATTAACTCAAAATATTGAAAAGGTGGATGACGAGAGTGATTTTTTAGAATTAAAAAAACGATAAGCTTAATTAACTGATGTAACAAATAATTATCACTTTTAGTAAGTTTGGCGGCGAACACGTAATGGAGAAAAAGGCCGTGGAAATATGACGTTTTTTTATGCTTAAATTACCAGTGAGCAACTACAGTTAGTTAAAAAATATAAGAGCGATGAGTTCCCTCATAAACTACACGCCAGCATGAAAGCGCTTAATACCAAAACCTGCAAACTTATGAAGACAGTTAATATCGTGATTGTACAATGGCCTTTCGCTTTCTTTGCTTTAAAGCAAAAAATATTGAGACTCGGTAGCTTCTTTTAACCCCATGAAGAAATAACGAAATGATTGGCGAGAAAAAAATTCGATTGTTAATCGTCGATGACTCGAAGGTCGTACGTCGGGTTTTGAGCGAAATATTTAGCCTGACCAACGATATTGAAGTCGTCGGTCAGGCTGTAGATCCGTATGATGCGCTGGACAAAATAAAACAGCTAAACCCCGACGTTCTAACCCTGGATATTGAAATGCCAAGGATGGATGGTATTACCTTTCTCAGTAAGTTAATGCGTGTACATCCAATGCCGGTCGTGATGGTGTCAGCGCTAACTGAAAAAGGCGCTGCAGAAACTTTTCGAGCACTAGAGTTGGGTGCCGTTGATTTTATAGCGAAACCAAAGGGCGACAAAAGCGTATGGCTCGCAAGTTATTCGCAGGAGATTCGCTACAAGGTTCGTGGTGCCTATAAAGCACGCATTCGCCCTGTCAGTGTTGTTGAAAAAGGGGGCGCTCTTGTTGCCGTTGAATCGATCGTCCGTACCAATAGTAGACAAATCATAGCGATTGGATCTTCGACCGGCGGTACTGAAGCGATTAAAGAAATATTAATCAATTTGCCAGTCGATTCACCACCTATTGTTATTTCACAGCATATTCCTAAAAAATTTAGTGGCCCCTTTGCGCAGCGTCTGGACGGGCTTTGTGACTTGACGGTCGTTGAAGCAACGGACGGGATGCCAATAAATTCTGGATACGTGTATATCGCACCCGGCGACCATCATTTAGTTATAGAAGATAGAGGAGCGGGTTTTGTATGTGCATTAAACAATGATCTGATGGTCAACTCTTACACGCCTTCAGTCGATGTCATGTTCCTCTCGCTGCTATTATGTGCACCTAGGGACGTATTAGCCGTTATGCTAACTGGTATGGGGAGTGACGGGGCGAAAGGCATGTTAGAACTACGAAACGCGGGTGCAAAAACTATAGCACAAGATGAGGCGACAAGCGTCGTCTGGGGTATGCCGGGTAGTGCTGTTAAATTGTCGGCTGTACAAACGGTGCTTCCGTTAAAAAAAATAGCGAACCATTTAATCAGTCAATTTGAGTAGCGCGAGCCATACTTAACCGACAATAATCAAAGTGGTGGTCTTAACTATATTATTCTAGATGCTGTTAATGGACCAAATTGCTAGCAGCTATTGATACAGAGCTTGGCTTGAGTCAATACACTAAAGTAGAGCCGCCGACTTCTCTTTAATGTGTTGGATAATATTTTCCAGTAGAATATCATTGTTTTCAGCATCTTTTCGTCCACGGTATTCGACCATTCCGTTATCCAGTCCACGGTCACCCAAGACGATACGGTGCGGTATGCCAATCAACTCCATATCAGAGAACATAAAGCCAGGACGAACTTTTCGGTCGTCAAATAATACCTCAAATCCGGCGTCTAGCAGCTCGGTATATAGCTTTTCGGCGGCGGCTTTTAAGCGTTCTGATTTATGCATATTCATCGGCAGTAAAGCGACTTGAAAAGGCGCTAATGCCGCAGGCCAAATAATGCCTTTATCGTCGTGGTTTTGTTCAATAGCGGCTGCGATCACGCGCGTTACGCCAATGCCGTAACAACCCATCGTCATGGTTTGGTTTTTGCCATTTTCGTCCAGTACGCAGGCGTTCATCGCCGTGCTGTATTTGGTGCCAAGCTGGAAAATATGTCCGACTTCGATGCCACGAGCAATGGTGAGAGTACCCAGCCCATCGGGGCTTTGATCGCCTTCTACGACCTGACGAATATCTTCAATGCGAACGGGCTCAGCTAAATCTCGGGCCCAATTTACCGCGACAAAGTGTGCATCATTTTCATTAGCGCCACAAACAAAATCGGCCAGATTAGCAGCGCTACGATCAACGATCATCGGGATATCAAGACCAACTGGGCCAATGTAACCAGGCTCACAAGAGGCTACATTTTTAATTTCCTCGTCGCTGGCCATAGTCAGTGGGCTGGCAACGCCAGCCAATTTTTCGGCTTTGATTTCATTCAAGCTATGATCGCCGCGTAATAAAAGCGCAATCACGTCATCGTCTTCGCCTTTGACGAGTAGTGTTTTTAAACATTGCGCAGGGGAGACGTTTAAAAACGTACTGATTTGTTCAATGCTGCGTTGCCCCGGCGTTGGAGTTTTCATGAAGGTTTCGTTGGCCGCCGGTCTTGCTTCGCTTGGAGCAAGCGCTTCGGCTTTTTCGACGTTGGCAGCGTATTGGCTTTCGGTTGAAAAAGCGATGGCGTCTTCGCCTGAGTCGGCCAGTACATGAAATTCGTGTGAAGCATTACCACCGATGGAACCAGTATCCGCTAAAACGGACCTGAAGTTTAAACCCAGTGTAGTGAATATATTGTTGTAGGCCTGAAACATTCGATCATAGGTTTCCTGTAACGACTCATCCGTTAGGTGAAATGAATAGGCGTCTTTCATTAAAAATTCACGCGCTCGCATTACGCCAAAACGCGGGCGAATTTCATCGCGAAATTTGGTTTGAATTTGATAGTAATTAAGCGGTAATTGTTTGTAGCTTTTTATTTCATTACGCGCTAATTCGGTGATGATTTCTTCGTGCGTAGGGCCTAAGCAAAATTCGCGGCCGTGCCTGTCATGTAAACGCGCTAATTCGGGGCCATACTGTTCCCAGCGGCCAGACTCCTGCCATAGCTCCGATGGTTGTACCACGGGCATTGAAACCTCAAGTGCACCGGCTTTATTCATTTCATCACGAACAACCGCCTGCACCTTTTGTAGTACCCGAACGCCTAAAGGAAGCCAGTTATATAAACCAGAGGCTACTTTACGGATAAGACCAGCGCGAATCATCAGTTGGTGACTCGCAATCTCTGCGTCAGAAGGGGTTTCTTTAACGGTATTAAGGGGGAATTGGCTGGTGCGCATAATGAGTTAGCGGATGTCTAAATAAATTAAATGGAAGCGGCTATTCTACGATGAAAAGCGTAGCTGACCTAGTGGATTAGGTTGATCGGTCGGAGTTTCTATGCGGCTAATTCTTTCCAGCGTTTCAGTTTTCTATCCAGTGTGCGCCTGGAAATGCCCAATGTCAGTGCGGCTTTGGATTTGTTGCCATTGTTTTCATCAATGGCATGCAGAATAAATTTTTTCTCGTGAGTTGCTAGGCGTTTATCCAGATTAGAAGAAGTAGTCACGTTCTGAATGGGTAGCTTTTCGTGCAACGGCAGGTTCAATAATAAGGAGCGTTCAATATGATTTCTCAATTCACGAATATTCCCTGGCCAGGGATACGCCATTAAAGCCTGAAGTGAGTGTGCGCTGAGGGTTGGTATGGGCAAGTCGTGCTCTTCACATAGTTGCGTGATAAAACTTTTAGACAGACCGGCAATATCGTCGGGACGGTCACGAAGGCTGGGAGCAGTAAAAGGAATAACGCTCAAACGATAAAATAAATCGGCCCTAAACTTTCCTTCTTTGACGAGTTTTTTTAAATGATGATTGGTCGCTGCAATAATTCGTACAGAGGTTTTTTGTTCTACGTCTGAGCCAACGGGTCGAATGAATTTGTCCTCGAGGAGATGCAATAATTTGGGTTGAAGGTCGGGGGCTAGTTCGCCAATTTCATCAAGAAATAAGGTGCCGTTTTTAGCACTGGCAACCAGGCCTGCTCTTGCTTCCTTTGCACCAGTAAATGCCCCTTTGGTATGACCAAACAGTTCGGTTTCCAATAAATTTTGGCTAAAGGTAGCGCAATTAATCGAAACAAATCGCCCTTTGCGTTCGCTGACTTCGTGAATTCGTCTGGCGAGCAGGCTTTTACCCGTACCGGTTTCTCCTTCAAGCAGAATAGGCGTGTTTTTTGTTGCAACGCTATCAACCGCACTCAGTAATTTTACAACCTGAGGATTTTCACCAAAATAAAGATGGCGGTCACGGATTACTTTACGATCTGCTGCTGATTTCATATCGGCGATGGTTACGGGTCATATTGTCTTTTTGAAAGACGTATTTTGGGACAAAATGTCGCAAAAGTCCATGGCATATTTAACCGCCTAAACTCCTGATGTCTAAAAACAATCAATAAATCAAGCTGTTTTGTTTTTGGGTCTCTACTGGCACTGATTTTGCTCTTGCTTTGCTAGAGCCGCGTTACGCGGAATGTTTAATCAATAAAAATAAAGGAAATAGAATGAAGTTTAAAAAAATAGCGCTGGCTGTAGCAATTACTGCAAGCTTTTCGACGCAAGTATATGCTGGCTCAGAATTATCAACTCTTTTAATGCTGTTACACGAAAACGGTACGATCTCGACGGAACAGTATCAACGTGTGCTTGCAGAAGCGCAGGCAACAGAGCTGAAAACCAGTGCTGAAAAAGAAGAAATTCAGAGCAAGCTGGACAAGGCAACTAACGTAGAAGTTAACCTTGAAAAAGGCGGTATTGCGGTTAAAACACGCGATGGCGATTTTACCGCTAAAGTGGGCGGTCGGATGCAGTTAGACTCGGCCTGGTATGGTGAAGATGGCAATTCGGCAGGCAGTAGCCTGGGTGATGGAACAGAACTGCGTCGCGCTCGTTTTTATTTAAAAGGTACCGTGTATAAAGACTGGTTTTATAAATTTGAATACGACTTTGCAGGTACTGGAGATACAAAAAAAGGTATCACAGATATTTGGCTAGGTTATAACGGTTTTGACTTAGAAGGGCTGAGCGTAAAAGTGGGTCACTTTAGAGACCCATTTATGCTGCAAGACGCTGTTAGTGATAACGATACTCAATTTATTGAAAGAGCCTCGATCGATGCTTTTACAGCGAGCCGCCATATTGGTGTAATGGGGAGCTTAGACCGTAAGCATTGGACGGCTGCACTGGGTCTTTTCGGTGACGGTGCCAGCACGGCTGGTGGTGCATCGGATGAAGGTTGGGGAACGGCTGGCCGTGTAACCTGGATGCCGGTTAACGAGGAAGGTTCATTGATCCATTTGGGTTTGGCAGCTGATTATCGTAGTACACGCGGTAAAGATGTTCGATTTAGTCAGCAACCAGAGACACATGTATCAGGTGTGAATTTTGTGGATACAAGGGTGGGGGATAAAACAGACTTGGTCGTAGATGACTATTTAACGCTCGGCGCTGAGTTGGCTGTCGTTAAAGACCGTTTTTCTGCGCAAGCCGAATATGTACGCACAGACCTTAATCGTGAAATGGGTAGTGATTTAAGTTTCGACGGCTGGTATGCACAGGCAGGCTGGTTTTTAACAAACGATAGCCGTCCGTACTCTCACAAAGGCGCTAAGTTTAAAGGGGTTACGCCAAACGGTATCGTCGGTAAAGGTGGTATTGGTGCCTGGGAGCTAGCATTTCGTTTTAGCACCATTGATTTAACCGATGAAGATATCGTTGGTGGCGAAATGGACAATATGACGTTGGGGCTAAACTGGTTCCCAACCCCAGGTCTTCGTTTTTCTGCTAACTACATAAAAATGCTGGAAATGGAAAGAGCAGGGAATATTCATGATGATGTAGAGGCGGATATTATGCAGCTTCGCGCCCAATGGGCGTTTTAATTTAGTTTGAACTAATAAGGGCGCTGATAAACGCGCCCTTATTTTATATAACGAAATCAATAAGGAAATAATATGAAAAAGTTTATTAACACGATGGTAGGCTTCGGGCTTAGCGCCTTATTAATGATAGCGGCTAACAATGCTTGGGCGTCGGAGGTACTTAGAATGTCGACCACTACCAGCACAGAAAACTCAGGTTTATTAGAGGTGTTAAATCCTGTTTTTGAGGAAAAATACGATATTAAGCTTGAAACGCTAGCGGTCGGTACGGGTAAGGCCCTGGCAATGGGTGGGCAGGGGGACGTCGACGTGGTGTTCGTTCACGCACCGGCGGCTGAGTTGAAGTACGTCGAATCGGGTGATTTTATTGATCGCGCTGCGGTCATGCATAATGACTTTGTGATAGTTGGGCCGAACGGTGATCCAGCGGCTCTAACCTCAGCCAAAACGGCTGCAGAAGCACTGCGAAAAATCTCTCAAACCCAGTCATCGTTTATTTCCAGGGGTGACGACTCCGGTACGCATAAGAAAGAAAAAAACCTTTGGACAGTCGCGGGTATTAAGCCTTCTGGCGAATGGTATGCCGAGGCGGGTCAGGGAATGGGCGCGGTGTTAACCATTGCGAACGAAAAACAGGCGTATGCATTAACCGACCGTGCAACGCAAATTGCATTTGCTAATAAGTTATCGTTGAAAGTAGTGTTTGAAGGTGATGATGACTTGTTTAACCCGTATCACGTGATGGCGGTTAACCCGGTAAAACACCCAGGCGTTAGATACGACCTGGCGACGAAATACATTGAATTTGTGACCAGTAAACAAGGGCAGGCGATCATTAAAGGCTTTAAGAAAGGCGGCCAGCAATTATTTTACCCGGACGCTAAATAATTCAAATCGTAAAAACACCTTCTAGTGGCCTAGAAGGTGTTTTTTTATGCGTATGGCTTATTTTGAACGCGACCAAACGGCAGCCAGCAATGAGCCGGTTAAATTATGCCATAACGAGAATAGCGCGCCGGGTAGTGCCGCTGCAGGGGAGAAATACTTAACAGCCAAGGCGACGGCTAAGCCCGAATTCTGCATGCCGACTTCAATCGCCAGGGTTTTACATGTACGTTTATCTAGCCCTAGAACGCGAGGTAGCCAATAACCGACCAATAAGCCAGAAGCATTGTGTAAGGCTACTGCGCTTATCAGTATAAGGCCAATCGAACCGAGGCGAGGCTCGTTAAGCGCCACGATAATAGCGATAATCAGCACGATAGAGAAAACCGAAATTAAAGG
>JBLIAQ010000044.1:0-11337 GCA_047634535.1 Cycloclasticus sp. | reverse complement strand
TTTTTCTTCTTTCTTTTTCTTTTTAGCCATTTCTTTCTGTTTTTTTTCGTATGCGTAATTCGTTTTAGCCATTTTGGACTCCCTTATATAACGATAAAATAGTCCAACAGGATACGGCATTTTTCGTCCGCAAGTGGGCTTCTTGCTACGTTAGGCGTTTTATTTTATACAGACCTTGTTTCTCCCCCCTTCTTTAGCTTCGTATAGTGCGGTATCTGCGGCACTAATCACCCTGTCTATGCTATCGCCAGGTATCAGCTGTGTTAAACCAGCACTAAGCGTGCAAGAAAACTGATCGTCTGCATTTTGTTGCGTGATGCGAGAAAAATTCTCCCTCACGTCATTGAGTATTTTCTCCGCCGTTTCTACATCGGTTTCTGGCAGTATGATGGCAAACTCTTCGCCGCCATAACGCCCTATTAGATCGGATTTACGTAGCCGTTTTTTAAGCATACGCGCCACGTTCTTTAACACACGATCTCCGGCGGGATGGCCGTAAGTATCATTAACGACTTTAAAATGATCGATATCAATCATCGCAAAACTGAGCGGTTTAGTTTGACGTTGAGCGCGTGAAACTTCAGCTTCAAGCAGGGTTTTAATACTTACATGATTGAACAGACCGGTCAGGCCATCATTCAACATATAACTTCGCAGTTTACGAAAGCGCAGCGCGCGTGTGCGTACAGACGCTAGCAGATGCTCATTAGAAACCGGTTTCTGTAAAAAGTCATCACCACCCAGTTCCATCGCGAAGAGGCGCTGTAAAGGGTCAGATTCTGTCGACAAAAAGATAATGGGCACACCGATCAGTTCATCTTTTTGCCGTATGACCTTCGCCACATCCAGGCCCGAACACTGAGGCATATGGATATCCATTAAAATTAATTCAGGTTGAAAATCACTGAGTTTTTCGAGCAATAGGTCTACGTTATATATAGTTTCAACGCGCATCCCTGATGCTCTCAACACCGTGGCGTAATGCTCAGCAAGAACTTCCATATCATCAACAATTAATACCTTAAATGGTTCGGGCATTTGTTTTGTCGTCAGCTCCTCAAGACGTTCAAACAGCTCATTGAAGTCGAGAGGTTTTGTCAGATAGGCGCTACCATGAGCCTGGACGGCTGCCAGGCGTGCCTGCCAGTCATCCCTGGCTGAGATGAAAATTGAGGGTACACGAGTATTACTGAATTCATTAAATAATTTGGCAAAATCTGGACCGGCGAGCCCTCCCTCTTTTAACTGGACGTCAACAATCATCGCTGATGGTGTACGCTGCTGAATGGCGATTAACGCTGGGTCGGTGGAAGAGAATGTTTGTACTTCGTAATTAAAGTAGTTCAGCTGAGAAACAATTTCTTTAGCCAGCAGGGGGTCGTCCTCGATGACGTAAATCAGGCGGTCGAAACGGTTGGGGTTTGAATCAGGGTCCTGTCCAGCAAGGGAAGTGCTTTTTTGCTTGTCCGGCCGGTGTTTGGCCAGAGCAACAATATGTTGAAGCCGCTCGGCAATGTTTTTTTTAGTCGAGTCGGTCAGTTTGCGAGGGTCAGCCAATTGCCTGAGATCGTTTTCAATGTGTCTGGCTTCAACGCTGATCTCAGGAAATCCGAAAGTTCCCGCTGAGCCCGTAAGGTTATGCGCTAGCTGACGAAGTAAATCGAATGCTTCGGTGCCATTTTCATTTAAGGTTTCTAGCCATGCCTTGTTTATTGCATCGATGTTGCTTGGCAATTGGGCAATGTACTTGTCCTGTAGCAGGCGCAGTTTTTTATGTTTATTCGTCATTAGCGATTCAAAATAGTACGGATTTGCTCGGGCAAGGTCATCGGGTCGAACGGTTTTGCTATAACCTCAAGGGCGCCGAGGGCTATAAAGCTTTGTATTTCAGTGGGTTGAACCTTGGCGGTAAGAAAGATAATCGGCGTTGTTTGTAACCCGGCTATCTTGCGTATATTTTTCAGCGTCGTTGGCCCGTCCATACCGGGCATCATGACGTCTAGCAGTATGACGTCCGGCATAAAATCGGCAGCGCAGGCTACGGCCTGTTCACCCGATTCGCAAAAAATAATGTCGAATCCTTCGTCTTCGAGGGCAAATTCAGCGATGGAGCGGATGTCCGCTTCGTCTTCAACATACAGTAATTTCATCGTTGTTCCTCTGTTTTTAATTAGGTTGTTTTAACAGGCGCTTAACCGTAGCCATTAATTCGCTATTACTAGAGATCGATTTGGTTAACGTTGCGTCAACTTTTCTGCTGATCTCAACGCTGCTTTCCTGTCCTGAGAAAATAATTATCGGACAGCTTCGATCAATGCGGTCGAGCAAGTCCAGACCAGTGCCGTCTGGTAATGATATATCAATGATGACGAGGCTATAAGTGTGTTCTGTGAGCTTCGTAAACGCATCAGACAACGTTGTCGCGTAATCATAATCGACCTCGTCTTCAAGCAGCGCCTGAGCGACTTCGATAACATCAAGGTTATCTTCGACGTGTAAAATACGCGAACGCTGATCACGTTCTATCAGGCTCGACATCGCAGTGGATAATCGCTCAAAGTCGATGGGTTTTTGTAACCAGTCGGCCACGGTCAGAGCGTTACCCTTGAAATGTTTGCGCGCTTCGTCTGCTTTTCCAGAGATGACAATAACCGGTAACTGACAGGTGTTTTCGCTTTCGCGTAATTCAGCGATGAAGTCTAAACCATTGGCGTCGGGCAAAACGAGATCCAGCAATAACAGCTGGTAGGCCCCTTTTTGTAGGTACTGGCGAGCGTTTTCAGCGTTTTGAGCGATAACGCTGCTATAGCCATCTTGATGAAGGATATCGGCTAAGGTTTGTGCTAGATCGGCGTCGTCTTCGCAAATCAATATGGTTGGGAGCCTCTCGTCAGGCGTGCTGGTTTTATCGCTGTTATGCCAGAAAGGTAGCTCAAAAAAGAATTCCGCCCCTTCACCGGGAACACTGTCATAACCAATAATACCGCCGAGTTGATCGATAATGGCTCGACTAATGCTGAGCCCTAGCCCAGTGCCGCCTTTTTCGCGGGTGTCGGAGCTGTCTGCCTGAGCAAAGCGTTGAAAAATACGAGAACTAAATTCGGCTGCTATACCGGGGCCGTTATCTTTAACGCTGACGCGTACTTTATTATCGATGCGCTTTACCTCGATAGTCACGCTGTCATTTTCTTTAGAGAATTTAACGGCGTTAGAAATCAGGTTGGCAAAAACTTGTAACAAGCGATATTGATCCACGCGCACCGTGGTGTTTTCCTCCCCGTTATCCAGCAACTTTAATTTGACCTTATGGGACTGGGCGTAGCCATCATTTTCTTCAATGGCCCTTTTGGCTAACGCCGAGAGATTAACTACCTCGAACCGAAGATCGAGCTCGCCAGCGCTGATTTTTTCGAGATCGAGAATATCGTTTATCATGAAGGTGAGGCGGTTGCTATTTCGATTGGCGGTTTCCAATAATCGTAACAGTTTGGCTGGAATGTCTTTCGCGCCTTTGCCTAATACTAAGCCTAATGCGCCTCGAATAGAGGTTAAGGGGGTGCGTAGTTCGTGGCTGACGGTCGAAATAAATTCGCTCTTCATCTGGTCTATTTTTTTGCGTTCGGTGATATCGCGGATAATGCCGATAAACAAACGGCGGTCGTCGAGCTGGACTTCGCTGACCGCTAGATCCAGCGGAAAGGTGGAGCCATCTTTACGCAAACCTTCTACTTCGCGTCCAATGCCAATAATTTTTTTCACCCCAGTAGTCAGGTGGTTATTGAGGTAACCATCGTGCTCACTTTGGTAGGGTTCGGGCATTAGAACTTTTATATTTTGTCCAATAATTTCTTCGCTGGAATAACCAAATATTTTTTCTGCCGCAGGGTTAAAGGCTTCGACTTGACCCTTGATATTAATCGTAATAATGCCGTCGACGGCATTATCAATGACTGCTTTATTACGCGCCAAGCTATCCAGAAGATCGTTTTCGCGCTGCATGATTTGTTGATGCATACTATTAAAAGCATTCACCAAACGTCCCACTTCATCCTTGGAGCTATATTCCATTTTACTGTCGTAATGGCCAAGAGCGATATCGCTAGCAACGTTCGCGAGTTGTTTGAGAGGCTGGCGAATCCACCGGTCATGCAGCAAGGAGGTTAAAACAGCGGCGATTAACAGAATGCTTAGCAGTAAAATCTCCAGCTGGTAAAGGTGCGCTAGTTCTTCACGCTGTGCGGCTTCAAAGTCAATCCAGACTTCAAATCGGGCAATTTTATTATCGTCAAAATTAATATCGTGGCTTATTACTCCAAGCTTATACTTCGATTTTTGTTGGGTTTCTTCCAATGGGTAAAGAAGCCGTTCAGCGTTATCATAAAGTTTTATCGAGTGCCAATACTGCCGTTCAGCTAACACTTTATCTAGCGTGCTATGGGTTTTTGCCAGATCATTATTGAGTAAGTCTGGCAATAACGCGGTGTTGAGTACCTCGATAAAGCTTTGTTCGGCCTCAATTTGGTGTTCTTCTTCAAACGCAATATAGTTGGGTAGCCAGTAAAAATGCATCGCAGTTGCAATGCTTATGAACAGCAAGAACGTGGGTAAAAATAGCTTAAGCTGGAGGTTCATTGAGAGGTTTCGCCCGTGAGAAAAATTTCTAGGTTTAAGTTTTTAATCGGCTCATAATCACTGATTGTAGCGGGGCCTATTTTTTTCATCGGAATATTTGCAAGCAGTTGTTGGCCTTTTTTGTCGTTACCGAGGTCTAAAAAGGCCTGTTGTATGGTGGCCTGAATCGGGGGTAAAACGCGAGGGTGAGCGCTAATGGAGTGTGACGGAAGGGTGTTCGTGGTGTATAAAATGCGCAACTTATTGAGGATAGCGTCGGGTTGTTGTAATAGTGTATTTTGTACGCCGCCACCTGCGATGACTGTTCCCATAATGACGTTGAGATAGACAGAGCTGTGGCTTTTAACGTAGAGGCCGTTTACTGTGACGTTAAATTTCCTTGCTAATTCAGCGCGCGTCAATAAAGTCGCGCCAAGCGACGTAGCTGAGGGAAAAGCGATCTGTTGCCCGTCCAGCTCCTGGACTGAGCGGATAGGACTGTCTTTTTTTACTACGATAATACCAAAAAGTTTTCGACCGTTATCATTTAGTAAGGGTTTATACCCTTGCATTTGTTGACTGGTCACCGCCTGGTAAGGGTTCATATAAGCAAAATCAAAAACACCTGCCTTAAGTTGTTTTTCAAACGCGACCATATTCGGTGAGGCTTTTAATTCGAGCTGGATATTACTGCGACGGCTAACTTCTTTTAAGATGGGTCGCCATATATGTGTAATTTGTCGTGATTCAAATTGGGGAACCACACCAACGGTGTAGGCATCGTCAGCTATTGCGTAGCTCGATAGAAAGAGCAACAAAAGAGAAAGCCATGTTAACGGCTGAACGAGGGTCATCTTTTTGATATATTCAATGTTAACTTTGCGCCGAGCAACGTTTTTTTTGAGTCTAGTTATCATATCAACGTAAGGCTCCATAGAGGAAAAATTTTTTGTAGCGACATGACTCATCAACTATCCCAATTACCGAGGATCTGAGTTGGCGATTATGCCGGAGGAAGTCATGGAAGAAAGGGTTATTCATGCGCTTGGCTCACAGTCAGTTCGAAATAAAAGGTGGCGCCTTCTCCTGCGGGGCTGCTAAAGCCGATCGTGCCGCCCTGACGCTTAATGATCTCTCTAGATATAGCTAGGCCGAGTCCAGTCCCGCCCTTTTCACGGGTATCTGATGAGTCCGCCTGAGAAAAATAAGAAAAAATACGATCATGAAAGCTTGGCGGAACGCCGTTGCCCTGGTCAATAACACAAACGCGTAAAGTCTGATCGACGCAATCTGTTGTGATGCGAACTTGCCCGGCTGTTGGCGAATACTTAATCGCATTGGATAGAAAGTTTGACAGTACCTGAATTAAACGATTTTCGTCGGCTATGAGTATTAGATCGGCGCACTTATTTTTTTCAATAAGCAGTTCTACGTCATATTGATGGGCATAACCCTGGTTGGAAATAACGGCTTTTTCGATGAGCTCGCCGACCACTAGCGGCTTATTTTGGAAACTCATTTTCTCGGCCATTAGCTTTTCGATATCTAAAATATCATTGATTAACATAATCAGTCGGTCGCTATTGTCGTTAGCAATTTTTAACAGGCCAAGCGTTTTTTCCGGTAGATTTGAGAACTTGCCGCTGGATAATAAGCCCAGGGTGCCTTTAATTGACGTTAGAGGTGTACGTAATTCATGGCTTATCACCGAGAGAAACTCTGATTTGGCCCTGTTTGCTTTCTCGGCGTCGTCTTTGGCAGTTAAAGCAGCTTTTTGTGCAGATTTTCTTTGCACGATCTCGCGTGATAGTTTTCGATTGTAGTAGTACAGGAAACTGGCGACCAACAGGAAAACGGCGAGGCTTTTCCATAGTAAGTCGTAATCAACTCCGTGCTCATAACGCACGCCTATCCATTTATTGTGGATCAGCTTGCGTTGATCCTGGCTGATCGAGTCGAGCGCGCGCTGTAGAATATTAACCAGTTCCGGCCAATCCTTTCGCACCGCCATGCCGAGTTCATATCGGATTGGCATCTCACCTGAGATTTTAAGGTTCGTGAGGCCCGATGTTTGTATGATATTGCTCGCGGTCGCTATATTGTCTACGAAGGCATCGATTTTGCCTTGAGAGGTCGCGTGCAGGCCTTCTTTAGAATTAGCGAAGACGAGTAATTGTATGTCAGGGTGCTTTGACGCTAAATACTCATGCGTGGCGTAGCCTTTCACGACACCCACCTTTAAGTCTGTCAAATCATTAATGCCGTCGAGAAAATTGATATCATCGGTGGTAATAATCACCATCGGAAATGATAGATAAGGTCGAGTAAAACTCACGTACTCTTGTCGCTGAGCGTTCTTAGCGACACAGGAAAACACATCGAGCTGACGTTTTTTTACCGCTTCAACAACGTTCGGCCAGGACATGTTTTTTGTCATCTCGAAACGCAGCCCCAGTTTTTTTTCTATCAAGCCCATGTAGTCTGCCGCAATGCCTTGATACTGGCTTTCTTCATCGGCCCACTCGAATGGCGGCCAATCTAAATCTGAGGCGAGCCGAATGACGGGATGATCTTTTAACCACGCCCGTTCGGCCTCGGTGAGCATTATTTCAGGATCGGCTTGTGCAGCAACGATTAAAGCAAAGGGCAGCAACAGGATCAATAATGCGGTTTGACAGAGTCGATTATAAGAAAGCATGGTTATTTTTGATGCAAACCTCTAGTCGCGATTAGTTACGTTAGTTAAGCAAAGCAGACGAAACATAAGAGTATCGATGACGGCTCGAAAAATTATTAAGATTGCTTTTAACTATAGTTTAAATATTAATTTTTTGTGGTTTTGCTGGGCTATGAAAGGCCCCTGTGGAGTAGACAAATTGTTATAGGGGCAGCATCGGTGCGGTGTTGCTCCGCTGAGTATAGATAAGCCGGTTCGTGTAGCGGCTAAAAGCTTGCGGGATATTTTCGTCGAATGGTTTTTATACCATCAAGAACGTCTTTTGTGAGTTCTAAATCAATAGAGGCGATATTGCTTTTTAGTTGTTCCATCGTGGTGGCGCCAATTAAATTAGACGTGACAAAAGCTTGTTGATTTACAAAGGCAAGAGCCATTTGGCAGACGTCTAACTGGTGTTCTTTTGCTAGCGCGATATAGGCTTCAATAGCGGCATCGGTTTGTGGGTTGGCACGGTGTTCGCGACGGGCGTCCAAACTTAAACGAGAACCATCAGGCATCGTTCCATTGAGGTACTTTCCGCTGATCATGCCGCGGCTTAACGGCGACCACGCGAGTAAGCCGCAATCTTCATACAGCGCAAGCTCACTGAGGTCGGGTTCGAAATGACGACACAGGAGTGAATACTCGTTTTGTATTGAGGCCATGCGAGGTAGCTCGTGTTTTGCAGATAATTCGAGCCATTTACTGGTGCCCCAGGCGGATTCGTTGGATAAGCCAATATGACGAATTTTTCCAGCCTGAGTTAAGCCGTCGAGCGTTTCCAGCACTTCAATAAAGTTAGCTTCTACGGCGGGCTTGTCAGCTTCAGGCGCGTAGTCCCAAATTTGTCCAAAATGGTAGGATCCGCGATTGGGCCAATGCAGCTGATACAAATCAATATAATCAGTTTGTAGGCGTTGCAAGCTGCTGTCGACTGCAGCGATGACGTTTTTTCTATCGATAATGCTTTTACCGCCTCGGATCCAGGATAACCCAGGGCCAGCGATCTTTGAAGCAAGAATCACTTGGTCGCGGTTTTTACGTGCGGCAAACCAGTTGCCGATGATCGTTTCGGTGGTGCCGTAGGTGTTGGGGTTGGGTGGTACGGCGTACATTTCTGCCGTATCAAAGAAGTTGACGCCTTGTGATAGCGCATAGTCCATTTGTTCAAAACCTTCGTCCTGCGTGTTTTGACGCCCCCAGGTCATGGTGCCCAGGCCAATCAGGCTGACCTTTAGGTCGGTTCTGCCTAGCTGCCGGTATTTCATCGCTACACCCCTTTTTTTATTTGTGCTGGTTCATCTTATCTACCCATGCCATACCAATGGCCGAAACGACGAAGGTAATATGGATAATGACGTACCACATGAGCTTGTCGTTATCTATTTGGTCGGCGTTCATAAATTTTTGTAGTAAGTGAATCGAAGAGATGGCGACGATAGAAGCGGCAACTTTCTGTTTTAACGATCCAGAGTCAAGCTTGCCAAGCCAGGAGAGTTTTTCCTCACCATCGTCAATATCGATTCGCGACACGAAATTTTCGTAGCCGCTGAGCATCACCATAATAATCAGCCCACCCACCAGAGACATATCCACCAGAGATAAAATCACTAGCACCATATCCGATTCGGAGGTGGAAAAAATAATCGGGAAAAAATGGATTACTTCTTGAAAAAACTTGATGGCTAGCAGAATCAGCGCGAGACTCAGGCCCATATATAATGGTGCGAGTAACCAGCGAGACGCGTAAAGGGCTTTTTCAAATTTCAATTCCAGCAGTTTCATTTTCATTAAGGCATTTCATTAAAGTAAAGTAAGGGTGACGCGTAGTAAATTTTCGATTAGCCTATCATGAAATTATTTTAAATTGGAGTAGTAAATGGATCGTCGTGACTTTATTAAATCCGCTGGAATGGGGGCGGTTGCAACGAGCTTGCTAGCAGTTGGAAACCAGGCCGTCGCAGCGACGCCCGAATTCAAGTGGAAAATGGTCACGACCTGGCCAAAAAACTTCCCAGTGCTGGGGACTAATGCTAATTATCTGGCTAAAACCATCGAGCAGATGAGCGCTGGACGAATACGAATTAAGGTTTATGGCGCGAACGAACTGGTACCCGCCTTCGAGGCATTTGATGCAGTGTCTCGCGGTACCGCGCAAATGGGACACGGTGCGGCTTATTATTGGAAAGGAAAAACTGAAACGGCGCAGTTCTTTTCTGCCATCCCCTTCGGCATGACGGGGCAAGAGGTGAATGGTTGGTTGTACCATGGTGGCGGTATGGCGCTGTGGGAAGAATTGTACGATCGTTTTAACCTGGTTCCCACGGCGACTGGAAATACGGGCGTGCAAATGGCGGGCTGGTTTCGCCGTGACATTAATTCGGTGGATGACCTTAAGGGCCTGAAAATGCGGATTCCTGGGCTGGGCGGCGAAGTGCTAAAGCGCGCGGGTGGCACGCCGGTAAATTTACCGGGCGGCGAGATATTTACTTCGCTTCAATCGGGCGCCATTGACGCGACGGAATGGATTGGGCCGTATAACGATATGGCGTTTGGTTTATATAAAGCGGCTAAAAACTATTATTATCCCGGTTGGCACGAGCCGGGTTCCACGCTTGAATCGTTTATCAATAAAGATGCATTTAAAACGCTGCCGAAGGATTTGCAAATGATCGTTAAGCAGGCCTGCAAAGCAGCTAATATGGATATGATGTCAGAATTTACCGCAAAAAATAACACGGCACTGAATACCTTAGTGAGTAAACACCAGGTGCAGGTGAAGGCGTTGCCGGATGACGTGCTAAGTAAACTGCATGCATTATCGAATGAAGTAGTGCAGGAAGTGGCCGACAGGGACCCGTTTTCGCAGGAGGTTTACGCCTCATACAGTGACTATCTAAAACAGGTGGCGCAGTGGTCTGATATATCCGAATACGCGTTTATGCGGGCAAGAAATTTATAATAAGGGGAAAAATATTTAACCACGTAACGAATACAGCGGCGCTACGTGGTTAAATGTTAGGTTTTTAGTAGCCCCAAATTAAGGTTAGGCCTATGCGGTCGATATCGTAACCATCATCATCAATTTCGGTTCTTGCTATCTCTCCACGTAATTGCCAGGCCCCTGTTTGGTATTTAATGCCACCACCATAATACGCGTCTCGGCCACTGTTATTTTCTTTAGAAATAAGACCGGTTTCAGTGAATTTTTCGGTTGTGTCCCACCAAAGCATACCTAGTCTTGCAAATACACTGAAGTGATCTGTAATCGGGTAACTTGCCACGCCAGCGAGCAGCCATCCATCAGCATCAAGGTCAGTTTTAATCGGCCCCGCGTTCCACGATTCTTCACCGCTTGAGGTGGCTTTCATATTGGTGTTACCGAAATCAATGTACTCGAGTTCAGCCGCAAAATAGTCGTTTACTTTTACCCTAATGAGTGCTGAAAAGCTCGTGTCATCGTCGTCCTCACTAATACTGCTTATAGAGCCACCGTTCACGGCGCTAACAAGTCCGCCTTGTTCGAAGTCGTTAATTCCAGCGCCAAGCTACCAAGTGATATCGTCAGCCGCTGTTGCTGCGGGCATTAAAACGAACAAATTAAATACTAAAAAAGTAAGCTGTGTGATTAGTTGTTTTGGGTAACCTTAGCCACCAGCGACTACAGCCTCACTTTCAAAGTGAGATGTGCGAGACAATGAGTTACTGATAAAGCAGACGTCCTCGGCTTTGTGCAATAATTTTTTTGCTTTTTCCATATTATCAGCTGATGTGATAAACAGTTTGGCTTTGGTGGTTACCTGAGTGAATTGAATCTTATGATCGACCTGGTCTAAGGTGCCATTGGACTCGCACTCTATGGAAACCCAGTCGAATTTGGGTGGCTTAGTAATAGCCCTGAAGGATAAGATGAGGCAATTGGCTAAAGCTGCCATTATTAGCTCTTCCGGTGACCATTGATCGCCGGGGCCGCCAAATCCCACGGGTGCGGCTACTTGTAAATGGGGTAA
>JBLIAQ010000043.1:0-11396 GCA_047634535.1 Cycloclasticus sp. | reverse complement strand
ACAAGCTTTTACCGGGTCTGCAGCGTCGGGTCAGTTCGCCTATCAAGGTGATCAAGGTCAGCGACTTATTCAGATAGGTGAGAATAGAACCGTAGCCGACAATAACGCAGGCGCGGAAGTCTTTTTTAATCTGCAAGATAAAAACGGCAATGCCGAGGATATGTTCAGCACCTTGTACGGCCTAGCAACCGACCTGGTTAACAATAAGCCAGCCAAAGAGGAGGTCGGCTTAACGATGGCTATGGAGCCGACAGATGGTCAGACGGTCACTCTCAATGGAATAACGTATGAGTTTGAAAGTACTGGTGGTGTAGCAGCCGGCAACGTATCTGTTGCTATTGCAGGTGATGTTAATACCACCACTAATAATTTAGGGACTGCGATCAATACCGAGCAGGGCTTGGGTAATACCAATGTCACCGCCAATGTCATTAATAATGAAATTCGTATTATCGCCGACACGGAAGGGGCCGGCGAGCTGAATATATCGGCACCTCCCGCAGGGCTAAATATAACGGCAACCGTGTCTATACCCTTATATGATCGCTTAGACCAAATAGATACCGCGATAGACCGTGTTTTAGATGTGCGTGCACAAATTGGCGCACGGCTTAATGTAATTGATAGCCAAAATGAAATTAACCAGGACTTCCTGCTCAGCATTAAACAAACAAAGTCTCAGGTTGAGGACCTGGATATGGCAGAAGCGATCAGCCGCTTTAATCTGCAAGTCGTATCCCTACAGGCCGCACAACAGGCGTTTGTTCGGGTGCAAAACTTATCGTTGTTCAACCAGCTATAAGTTTAAATTCTAACTGCGCCATACTTTTCCCAGCTTCTAATATTTTCTGTAAATTAACCTAAAGGTTTTAATCTCCTAGCCGATACATTACTCGGAGGCGGTGAATATCTAGTGATTTTAAAAGATATATCCGTCATGTTTAGAAAAAAAGTAAGCGTTAAGCTTACAAAGGAGCAATAAAATGCCTCAAATTATTAACAGTAATATTGCGTCTTTAACGGCCCAAAGAAATCTGAATACATCTCAGAATGATTTGAATACGTCGCTACAAAGACTTTCTTCTGGTTTACGCATCAACAGTGCAAAAGACGATGCCGCCGGCCTTGCTATTTCAGAGCGTTTCACCACGCAGATTCGTGGTTTAAACCAGGCTCAACGAAATGCAAACGACGGTATTTCTTTAGCACAAACTGCTGAGGGCGATTTAGCCGCTATCACTAACAACTTACAACGTATTCGTGAGTTAGCAGTGCAATCAGCTAACGCCACCAACTCATCATCAGATCGTGCGGCGCTGCAATTAGAAACGGCTGAACTGATCGCAGAGATTGATCGTGTTGCTTCAACTAGTGCGTTTAACGGCGTTAAATTATTAGATGGTAGCTTCGCTAGCCAACAGTTCCAGGTGGGCGCCAATGTAGGCGAAACGGTCAGCATTAGCTCAATATCAAGTTCTCGTGCTCTATCATTAGGCCAAACGACAGGCGCTACTGCTACGGTAGGAACTGCTGTTCAAGCAGGCTTTACAGCGGGTGATTTAACCGTTAATGGTAATGCAATTACGGCAACCGCCGATGCAAAAGCCATTGCGGATGCGATTACAGCGTCTGATGTAAACCTAACGGCAACGGCGACTAACGTACAAGCGGGCGTAACGTTTACTGATGTCGTGGGTACAGCAGCAGTAGCTGCAACGCCAACAACTACAACAGCGCTTGGTGCTGTCACAACTGATGCGGTTTCAACTGTAGATGGTCAACAATATCAGTTAACGATTGATGGGATTGATGTATTGAACGTCACACAAGCTAGTGGATCTGCTGAAACTATTAATACAGCGAGATTACAAGCCGGTTTTGACGCTTTCGATACGGCTGAAGCTGGTTATACGATAGCTGGTTCTTTGGCTACTAACGACTTGGTGGTTACTAAAGCTGATGGCACGGATGCAGTTATCGCGTTGACTGATACTTTTAATACAACTGGAGCAGCCACAGGTCAGGGTGCATTTGTTGCGACACATGCAAATGGTACGCCTGAAGTAGTTGGTGTAGCACCTGATTTCACCTTGTCACTTGACGGCACAGCTCTAGATTTAACGGCAGCGGGTACTGATGGCACTATTACGGGTACTGAAATTGCCGCGGCTATTACCGTGTCAGGCGTAACCGGTTACACGGGTGTGTCTGGTACGTCTGGAACGCTCAGTTTCACTAAAACCGATGGCAGTAATGCGGTGTTCGTTGAAGGTGGAACAGATGCAGCGGCTGACTTAGCAACATTCCGTGGTATCGTTGCTTCTGTTGTTTCATCAGACGGTGATTTGACTATTGCAGGTACTGCACCAGCTAACGCAGGTCTAACAGCTGAAGTAATAACGGCCTCAGGCGCATTGGTTGGTACAACGATCGCGGCGACTGATATTTCTACAGTAGCGGGTGCAAATGCCGCTATTTTATCGGTTGATTCGGCTTTAACCGCTGTTAACACAAGCCGTGCGTCGTTAGGTGCTATTCAAAACCGTTTTGATTCGGTTGTTTCTAGTATCCAAACAACGTCTGAAAACTTGAGTGCGTCACGTAGCCGTATCCGTGACGCCGATTTTGCTGAAGAAACAGCCGCTTTAACACGGGCTCAAATTCTTCAACAGGCTGGTGTCTCAATTTTGTCGCAAGCAAACTCCTTGCCACAAAACGTGTTGGCATTACTTCAATAAGCTGCTAGTTAGTGAATCTGGCTCTGCTAATGCAGAGCCAGCTTTCACTTAACCAGGGAGGTTATTATGGAAACAATTAATTTAATAAATACAATGACAAAGGCAACAACGCCTAAAGCATTAAGTTCGACCGCATCGACAGGTAAGGTCATTACAAATGAAACAGTTGAATATAAGGTGGGCGCAGCGGTGAGCGGAAATGTTTTGCCGCAAGAAGAGACAAGCAAGCTATCTTCTACCACAAACAAAGTTAAACAGACGGTAAGCGAATTGAATAGTTTTGTGCAAAATATTCAGCGCAGCATCCAATTCAGCGTACACGATGAAACCGGTCAATCTGTTATTACCGTAACGGACAAGGACTCGGGTGACGTGATTCGTAGCTTCCCATCTGAGAAAGTATTAGAAATAGCCGCCTATTTAGCTGAAAACAAAGCGCAAGCAGACGATTCAGTGCGTGGTTTACTCGTTAATGACAGCGCATAACAGGCTTGATTTTTGCATGTGTACATTTGGTACGCATCAATAGGAATTTAATATGTCAATTTCATCACCAGGTATCGGTTCAGGGCTAGATATAGGCTCCTTGATCAGTCAGTTAGTAGCAGCTGAAGGCTCTGCTAGCGCCAATCGGCTTAACCTGAGAGAAGCAGAATATCAGGGTGATATCTCAGCTTATGGCTCATTGAAAGGGGCATTATCGTTATTTCAAACAGCTGTTCAAAATTTACAGGAAGTCAGCGATTTTCAAGTACGCTCTGCGACATCGAGCAGCGCCGATATTTTTACCGCAACGGCGGATGAAACGGCTGATGTCTCTCAATACGGCATAGAAGTTGTGCAATTAGCGCAAGCGCATAAATTGATTACGACGGATGGCTACGCTGCTACTGATACAGTCGGCGCTGGCGTATTAACGCTGACACAAGGGACAGAGTCTTTCGCCCTAACTATTAGCGCAACAGATACCTTAACCGAGATACGCGATGCGATTAATTCAGCAGACGATAATACCGGTGTTGCGGCATCTATTATTAATGTGGATGATGGAGTGGGTGGCACAGAGCAAAAATTAATTTTCACTGCAACGTCCACGGGGTTAGAAAATGCGATCACCATTAGCGTTACCGATGAGGATTTAAACGACACCGATGCACTGGGTTTGTCGCGCCTGGTGAATGCAAATTTAATTGAACCGGCGGTAGCATTGGATGGACAAATAAAGGTCGATAATCAACTGGTTAGCAGCAACAACAATACCTTTGTTGGGGTGATCGATGGGATCACGATTAGCGCAAAAAGCATAGGAGCGGGTGAGACCTTGGCCATCAGCCAGGACAAAGCATCGGTTACTTCAAAAATAAACGTCTTTATCGCTAATTACAATGGCTTGGTCGATACCTTCAATGCGCTGGGTTCATATGACGTGACTACCAAAACGGGTGGTATTTTAATTGGGGATGCAACGCTTAGAGGTGTTCAAAATTCAATTAGGCGAGAAATTTCATCGTCTATTTCTGGCTTAACGGGTTCTTTTAGCACGTTGGCTGAACTAGGGATAACGACAGATGATGTTGGCAAATTATCTATTGATGATGACAGATTAAATAACGCCCTCGATAGTAATTTTGACGAAGTCGGCGAGTTATTCGCGGCCAACAATGGCTTGGCTAATACACTTGATACTGTTATAGAAGGTTATATCGGTTCAACGGGCATTATCGAAAGCAGAACCGAAGGCTTACAAACGAGTATTGACACGATCACCGAACAAAGAGAAGCCTTAAACAGACGCTTAGAGTCGTTAGGAAGTCGTTTGTTGGCGCAGTTCTCAGCAATGGACGCCTTAGTGAGTTCATTACGTAATCAAAGCAGTTTTTTAACCGAACAATTGGCTAATTTACCCGGGGCATTCAGCCGGAATAATAACAATTAATTAAATATACAAACAAACTGGAGAATAAATATGAATGGTGCCACAGCCTTAAAACAATACCAGCAAATGGGCGCACACAGCGGTGTTATGGATGCAAGCCCTCATCGTTTGATTCAAATGCTTTTAGACGGCGCATTAACGAGAATATTGTCGGCAAAAGGCGCGCTTAAGCAAAAGAATATTGCAAAAAAAGGCGAGCAAATTGGTAGTGCTATTTCAATTATAGAAGGGCTTAAAGCCAGTTTGGATTTTAGCAAAGGCGGTGAAATTTCAAAAAATCTGGACGCTTTATACGAATATATTAATCATATTTTGCTACAGGCTAATATTAAAAACGACGTGACCTTACTGGACGAAGCGGGTAAATTGTTGAGCCAAATTAAAATGGGTTGGGATGCGATTGATCCTAACGCTGCTCAAGGTTAAATAAGCAAATGGCTAACGATTCTGCACGACTACAAGCTATTATTGACGATACGGCAAGGCTGATTAATTTGGCGGAATCGGGTGAATGGGACGCAGTTGTCGCGTTGCATAAGAGCAGAGGGGAAGAGATCCAAACCCTGTTTAAAGGCACTCCTGATATCGCTCCTGATGTGCTGGCGGAAGGGCTTGTCTACGTATTAAATAAAAATAAGGTGTTAACGCAATACTCGCATAGTCAACGCGATAGCTTACGGATGGAAATGTCGAAAGCGGGGCACGCACATAAGGCGCTTAGCAAGTATTTGACTAGTTAATTATTCAGAAAAAAATAAAAACGGTTTTAAATAACCGTTTTTTTTAAAGAATTATTCCGGGGTTATTCGCGACATTTTTTAGTATTGGCGAATTGATCTCGGTGATATTGACAGTTTTCTGATTGCGCAGATAGCTGGCTACTACTTCCCAAATCGGTTTGCCCGGTGCTTTTGATCCTACCGTTGCCCAACCAGCCACTCTATAATTTTTATTTGCCTCGATGGCTTTACCATTATCCAAGGTCATATTGCTGATTCGATTACCCGCACCAGCCATAGGGTCACAGGCGTAATTCATTCCACCAACGCGAACCATATCGCCACCTTGTTGATAGAAGGGGTCGGGGTGGAACAGATTATCCGCTACGTCTTCTAAAATGGCTTTAATCTCATTACCTAGCATGTCACGTGCGTAGGTTTCTGGGTAGGTAATACAGGTTTGGTCCATCACGTGTTCAAAGGTAATTGCCTGGCCTGGTAATACGGTGGTACCCCATCTAAAGCCGGGTGAGAGCGAGATTTCGGCATTCAGCTCATGGCGTAATGCATCACAAATCAGCTGATCGAAGGTGCCGTTAAAATTACCACGACGATAAAGAAGCGATTCGGTTACCGCCAGTTCTTCGTTCAATGTTTCTAAATGCGGTTTACGAATAGTTTCTATCAATGCAGCCATTTCTGGATCGGCTTTGATAAAGTTCGAAAACACAGGGAGCAGGCGGTACTCATAGCCTTTGACCTTGCCTTTTTCGAGGTTTAAATCAAGTACACCAACAAATTTACCATTCGAGCCGGCGTTAGTAACGACCGTTTCGCCAGCGCTATTTTTAACCGTAACTGGAACCGGTACGCCGTCGTGTGTATGGCCGCCAAGAATAAAGTCGATGCCCGTTACCACTGACGCGAGTTTTAAGTCTACGTCCATACCGTTATGTGATAAAAGGATAATGGCGTCTGGCTTTTCATTTTCTTTGATATCGTCGATCAGTTCCTGTAATTCCTGGTTACGAATACCAAAGCTCCAGTCGGGAATAAATCGTTGTGGGTTGGCGACGGGTGTGTAAGGGAAGGCCTGACCGATAACGGCGACCCTGTGGCCGTTTAATTCACGGATGCTGTAGGGTTTAAATACGTGGCCGGAATCTTCATCGTGGGCGCGTTTGCCTTCGAAAAGAGCGTCTTCGGTGAGTTTAATGTTTTGTGCCAGGAATTCGCCATTAAAGTCATCAACGTTGGCGAATACCTCGTCGTCCTGATAGGTAAACTCCCAATGCCCGGTCATAATGTCTACGCCGAGCAAATTAGCGGCTTGAACCATATCTTTACCACGCGTCCAATACGCAGTGGCTGAGCCTTGCCAGGTGTCACCACCATCTAGTAATAAGGTGTTTTCGTTACCGCCGGCTGAACTTCTTAGCGATTTAATCAGTGTGCTTAGATGAGAAAAGCCGCCTACTTTGCCGTATTCTCTTGCGGCTGAATTAAAGTTTAGATAGGTGAAAGCATGCGCTTCAATGGAGTTTTTAGTGAAGTTGTTTTTCTTTAAAAATGCTTCGCCCACGACGTGTGGTGTTCTACCGAATGCATCATGCAAGCCAATATTTACACTGGGCTCTCTAAAATAGATGGGGTTTAATTGAGCGTGACAATCGGTGATATGCAGCAAACGAGCGTTGCCTTTTTGAGGGATATCATAATTAGGCTGTAGCTTAGAAAAAGCAAGACTTGTTTTTGGCAGGACACCAGCTACTGCTCCAGCGACTAATAGCTGGTTAAATTCTCTACGATTCATTCTTTTTATCCTAATATGGGGTTATTTAGGTAAGCTGTGCAGCCAATTTGTTTTTTCGTTTTCAGCCTGCATAAGGGCAAGTTTAGCTTGCTCGATAGCTTCATTTGCTAACGATATTGAAGTACCAAAATCTTTAGTTTTCAGTGCTTTTTTAGACTGATCAATCAGTGGTTTAATCGTAGTCCATTGATGACCTGCTGTAATGGTTTTAGCTAATAAGTCATCCGCCGTTTGTAAAGCTTGTTCAGCTTGTGATTTAGACGTGCCGTGAGCATTAACATTGAAACTCAATAGAGTTAACAAGGCTAAAATAAATAAATAATTGCTTTTCATAAATAGGTGCCTGAATTACTTTCTTGAAGCGGGGCCATTAATTGGTAAGCCATTACTCATATACGTTAAGAAATATTCTAGATTTCTATAGGCTTCACTTTGACCTTCAAGTGGTTGCGCGCGAACTTGTTTATTGCATGCATCGAAACGTTTATGCAGGGTGCCTAAGGAACCCCAGGCTAAACGATAAACCGGGAAGTGGCTAGTATGCCCGAGAGCAGGACTTAATGTTTCTGAACGAGCCTTACGGCCCGCGTTCTGTACGTGGCAGTTTGCGCAGGAAAAATTTAATTGTCCGCGCTTGGAATAAAAATACTGTTTTCCCGCGTCATAAGCGGAGAGTGCCTTTTCGTTATCGGGTATGGTTACATTGATGAGTGAGCCTTCCGAGGTTGACGCCATATAAGCCGATATTTTTGCAATATCGCCTTGTTTATACGCTAAAGCTTCTTCTCCGTTAGTGGTGCGACATTCATTGATGGCCAATTCCAGTGTAACAACCATGCCGCGATCGATATCAAATCGCGGATAGTTTTGGCGTATATTATCGCCTTCATTTTCAAAACAACTGGCGTAGCGCTGACCATTTTTGAATGCTGTGTTGTATAACGCTTCGCCTTCCTCGAGAGCGTCTTCGTAAGGCGGGAAGTCGCTCATAGCCTCCCATTGGCTACGAGCGTCTTGATCCAGCGCATATACGCCATCGGTAAAATCTTCTAGCGCGATATCTGGAAACCGTTCGCTGTAAAAATGTTGAAAGGTTTCTTTATCTTGCTCTGGTGAAGCCATTGCCGCATGACCTGAGGTTATTAAGAGGGTGCAGGCGATAGTTTTAAGAAGGTTTTTCATATAAAAATTATTTTATTTTAGCTTCTACCTTCTCAACTTCTCCCATATTGTCGTTCCAGCGTAACTGAAGAACTTCGCCCTTTTTACCACCTTCAAAGGAAAAGGCAAGGTAGGGGTTTTGTGAAACAGCAGTACTTAACTGGGCTAGAAAAACGACATTACCGTTGTGCTCACAAGTTAGTTCCTGAATGAAGTGAGCTGGTATTTTTTCTCCAGTTTCTTTATCGACACGGCGGCCTGTTTCCATAGGGTGTTTAGCTAGCACGCGAACAGTAGTAATATTATTTTTTGATTTTGCTTTAACTTTCATTTTTATCTCCGAAATCTATTGATTAACCGCCGCAGCCGCCGATAGTAACTTTAACTTCCTGGCTCTTACTGTAGAGCTTGCCATTGGCTTTTATAACTGCCGTCACGGTACTCGTTTGTGCCAAGCGAATACGTGTTGATATATCAGCGATAGTACCAGCAGGTATTTGAAATGAGGCGGACAGGGGTAGAGGGTTGTCTTTTACAATGATACTGATCGACTCAACACCTTTCATCTGAGTTTTGATGGAAACTGGTACTGCGCCGCCGTTCTCGGCAATTTTTGGAACCTTTAAGGCTACTTCATCACTTTCTATCAGTTCGTTTGAACCAAATAAATTTTGGTAAACGTCTTCAGCCTTGGTAGCATTAAATGCATTACTAGCCCACGCCGCCCAGGATGTGATAGGGGCAAGTAATGTTAAACAAGCGGTGGAACCTAGGGTGACCAGGCTTACAAATTTTCTTCGTGAAATAACCATGTTTTCTCCTGTTAGATTTAATTTTAAAGGGTATATAAATAATCAATTAATTTTTCAATCTCGCCATCGGTCAGAATATGATGCTTACCAAAGGGAGGCATAATTGAGGTCGAGTTTTTCGCAGTGGCATCCCATATTTGAGCTTTAAGAATGGCTCTTTCAGGAAACCTTGCTTTCATCACTATTAGAGGAGGGCCGATGTTTCCAGACATCTCGCCATCGTCCATTGCATGACAGGCTAAGCAGTTGCCTTTAGCGCGATCAAAGGCGATAGTTTTGCCATCCATTTCTTTTGAGTAAGCCCAGCCAGAGATTAAAGTAATAGTGACTATTACCAGACTCAGCAGGTACCAGGGTTGGGTGGTTTTTTTCATAATACTACTTGGCTTCGAGCATATAGTGTACGGCATTTGTAACTTGTTCATCAGTCAGGCTTAAGTTACCACCTTTGGGAGGCATAATTCCAGTATTCCCGCTAAATCCATTTATAGCGTGTTGGACAAGTTTTTCCCGGCCTTGTTCCATGCGTTTAGTCCATATTGCTATATCACCTGTTTTGGGTGCACCAGCGACGCCGCTACCATGACAAACGACACAACTTGTAGAGTAGGTGGCTTTGCCTAAAATAGCTTTTTTGCTAAGCTCCGGCTTCGATTCAACCGTTTTTACAGCAGAATCGTCTTGATCGGGAGTGATGTCACTCAGTGATTGAATAACTTCAATACTATCGGGTTTTTTGCAATTTGCCATACAACGCGTATTACTCGTGTCTGGCCGGTCATCGATATAAAAGTTTTCTTCGTTAGGCATTTTAACCGTAGCCAAATTGCTTTGATCTAAAACAAAGTCATCTTCCACGATATCGTTTAGGTAAAGTATATAAGCCGAAATGGCGTAGACTTCATCGGCTGTTAACGATTTTGGCGCTGGGTAGGGCATGGCTCTATTAATATAATCCCACAGCGTTGATGCATAAGGCCAATAACTACCAACGGTCTTCTCAGGACGGCCTTCAGTCAAGGACCCTTCGCCGCCAGCTAAAGACGGCCAGCGCCCCTGGCCTTCTCCAAACGAGCCATGGCACGAGGCGCATTTAGCCTCGTACAAAGGTTCGCCCTGGGCAACCGAGCCTTGTCCAGCTGGAAGACCTTTACCGTCAGGACGAATATCTATATCCCAACCAGCTATTTCTTCAGCAGTTGCTGTTTTTCCAACACCATAGTGCCCTACGTTTTCAGCAAAACACATCGTCGATATTGACAACAGAGCAAGGACAACAAGCGAATTAAATAATCTATTTAAGCTGTACATTATTTACGCCCCCATCACTGCTTAGTTGCCAAGTATGTATTGAATTCCTGTGGTAAATAGAATTAACGCCACGAATTTCACGTAATTGTGCAAAGGTGGGCTGTACGTATCCCGTTTCGTCAATCGCACGGCTTTGCAATAAGCCTGGCGCACCATTCCATTTAAATGGTAGCGAAAAGCGGGTAAATGACTTAGGTAGAACGAGGCCTTTTAGTTTTGCGGGGCGCCAGCTGACGCCTCCATCAATGGAGACATCAACGTGTTTTATTTTACCTCGACCACTCCAGGCAAGACCTTCAATTTGATAAAGTCCTTTTGAACTCCAGGGGTTTTCTGGGCAGGGAGAGGTGATAACTGAATTAGCTTCTTGCTCGTATGAAAAACGTCTCGCGCGGCCATCAGGCATTAAATCGGTGTACTTAGATGTTTCCTCGCGGTGATGCCATGGTTTATCTCCAATCTCTAGTCTGCGAAGCCACTTGACAGATGTGTTACCTTCCCAGCCGGGGTTAAACAGGCGTACGGGGTAGCCTTGTTCAGGGCGTAATTTTTCACCGTTTTGTGCATAAACGACCAAGGTATCATCAAGCGCTTTTTCTAGTGGTATGCTACGGCTCATGCCCGCGCCGTCTGCGCCTTCAGCTAAGATCCATTTGCCTTCTTTTTTAACGCCGACTTCTTCAAGTAATGTGGATAGCCGCACACCTGTCCATTCACAACAGCTGATCATACCGTGGGTAAATTGAAGCGCCTCCATTTGAGGTCCTCGCCATTCCATGCCGCCGTTTGCGGGGCACTCGAGGAAATTAATGACGGACTCGGATGGCAAGCGCGTTAAATCATCCATGGTTAAAGTCAGAGGGTTGTCCACTAAGCCATGAATCATCAAACGGTGTTCTTTAGGAT
>JBLIAQ010000042.1:0-11477 GCA_047634535.1 Cycloclasticus sp. | reverse complement strand
AGCAAACAATTGCTCGTATCCACCTGTATTACTTTGGCTGCCTTTGCCTTATTAGGCTGGCTGAAACAACAAGGCTGGTTTTTTGATGGCCTTGGGGTGTCGCAAATAAATAACGCGAGCGCCTTATTACTATTTATTTTGGTATCGCCTATTTTCAGCACTTTTCTGCAACCGATTGGCAGCCTTTTTCAGCGTAAGTTTGAATTTGAGGCCGATGCTTTTGCCAGTACCATGAGTAAACCAGAATATCTTATTCAGGCATTGGTTAAACTGTACCGTGAAAATGCCAGCACGTTAACACCCGATCCGCTGTATTCGAGCTTTCACCATAGCCACCCGCCGGCGGGGGTTCGAATTGATCACCTGAAAAAACTAGCCGGCACCACTTAGAAATTAAAAGGTCAGTTATGAAAATTTTTTCGATTGTTTTTATTAGCTTTTTTTTCTTACTGTTATCCAACAGCCACGCCGCAGATATTGAAAATGGCGAATCGTTACACGATGAAAATTGTTTGGCCTGTCATAGCACCGATGCGTACAACAAGGACACCCGAAAGCTTCACGACCTCGCAGCCTTAACTAGCCAGGTGAAGCGTTGCGATTTCTCCTTAGGCACGCAATTTTTTGATGAAGACATAGAAGACACCGTCGCCTACCTCAATAGCGAGTTTTATCATCTCGAATAATCCATTGCCCCAGTCCATACAAGCAGACCAGCCTGTCATTCGGGGCCGCATTGTCGCGCACCTCGGTAAAGCGCTGGTCGTCGAGGATGAGCAGGGTCAGGTGTCGCGTTGCAAAAAGCGCAGTCAACTTGAACAGCCGGCCGTTGGCGACTACGTCAAATGGATTAGAACCGAAGCTGGCGCTGGTCGCGTTGAGAAGGTTCTAGAGCGACGTTCACTTCTTTCAAGACCGGCTAAAAATGGTAGCACTAGACCCGTTGCGGCGAATTTAGACCAACTTGTTGTTATCCTCGCGGTTAAGCCTAACATCGACGCGTTATTGCTCGATCAATACCTGATTGTTAGCGAATTCCAGGACATTAAACCGCTTATCGTATTGAATAAAATAGACCTGTTGGATGAACAGTCTCGACAGGAGACCGATGAACTAGTCGCCATTTATAAACAGCTGGGTTACGAAATTACCGAAGTAAGCGCCAAACAACAATCGGGGCTCGATGCGCTACGTGGTCGACTAAAAGACAAGGTAAGCATTCTGGTTGGCCAATCCGGCGTGGGCAAATCCAGCATTATCAATGCCTTACTGCCAGATTTGGAATTACAGACCAAGACGCTTTCAACCGCTTCTGGTCTGGGTAAGCACACGACTACCTCATCGACCCTGTACAAACTACCTGAAGGTGGCGATATTATTGATAGTCCGGGGGTTAATATTTTTGGTTTAGCGAATATTAATGAACGAAATTTAGCCTACGGCTTTCGGGAAATTCGCCAACTGGCAGAACACTGCCGGTTTGCAAACTGTTTGCATTTAAAAGAACCGAAATGCGCGGTAAAAGCGGCCGTTGAAAACAATGAAATGTCTCAACAGCGTTATTTGAGATACTTAAAATTAAGGGATAAGCTTTCTGATTAGCCCGGTGGCCAGCCCATCTTCCGTCCACCCAGTAAGTGCAAGTGGATATGGAAAACCGTTTGTCCGGCATCTTCTTTACAATTAAACACGGTTCTATAACCCGACTCGGCCAGGCCTTCAGCCTCGGCGACTTTTCTTGCCGCCTGTATTAGCTCGCCCATTTGAGCGGTATGCTCTTCTGTCAGATCGGCCAAAGTGGCAATATGCGCTTTAGGGATAACGAGAATATGTATTGGCGCTTTAGGATTAACGTCGCGGAACGCGAGCACTGACTCATTTTCATACACTATATCCGGTGTTATCTCACCGCTGACCATTTTACAAAACAAACAATCACTCATGCTTCGACTCCTTAAACTTCGCTACGACCGCTAAACGCGTGAGATAGCGTACTACTATCAATATATTCTAATTCGCCGCCAAAAGGCACACCGTGGGCTATACGCGTCGCTTTTACCTGGTGTTTTCTAGCCATTTCGCTGATGTAATGTGCGGTCGCTTCACCTTCAACGGTTGGATTGGTGGCCAAAATTATTTCTTTTATCTCGCCCTGCTGAAGCCTGGCCGTTAGTTTGTCGAGGCCAATCTCTGCCGGGCCTAAACCATCCAAAGGAGACAGGCGACCGTTCAGTACAAAATATAAACCCTTAAATGAGGTCGCGTCTTCGATAGCCATCACATCACTTGGAGTTTCGACGATGCATAATAATTGTTGTTCACGGCGTTGATCCGAACAGACGACACAAACTTCTGACGAGCTTAAGGTCTGACACGTTTGGCAATGGCCGATTTTATCCACCGCCTCGGCCAAACTTTGGGCTAATTGAAACGCCCCTTCACGATCCCGCTCTAACAAGTGAAACGCCATCCGCTGCGCAGACTTTTGACCTACACCAGGCAAGCAGCGTAAGGCTTGCATCAATTGTTGAAGAATCGGTTCGAACTGCATATTAAAACGGTAATTTAAAGCCTGGAGGTAAAGGCATACCTGCGGTCATACCGGCCATACTATCTTTATTCTCACTTTCAACTTTATGTACCGCGTTATTAAACGCCGCTAACACCAGGTCTTCCAGCATTTCTGTATCGTTTTCCGCGTATAAGCTCGGGTCTATGGAAATACTCCGCGCTTCATACTTGCCCGTTAGCACAAGCTTGACCAGGCCGCCGCCTGATTCGCCCGTTACTTCTAACTGTGCGAGTTTTTGTTGCGCTTCAAGCATCTTTTCCTGCATTTTTTGCGCTTGCTGCATTAAATCGCCTAACTGGTTTTTCATGGGTTTCTCCGTACTGTCCTTAAGTTTAGTCTATTGGTTTAATAGAATTTTCAATAATTTTAGCGTCAAACACTTCAACTATCTTCTTTACCATTGGGTTATTGTTTACTTCTTGCACCGCCTGACGCTGCCGCTCGGCGATTATATCGTTCGTAATACTATTGGGTGTAACGAGGTCCTTTGCACCCTGTGTTATTTTTAGCTCTAACTTGCGGCCATAATAATCTGATAGCGCCTGCTGTAAATTTTGTTCCGACTTTTTATTCAGTGACACGTGCCCACCCATTAACAGGATTTCGCACTCGGTTTCATCTGAACGGACCAGTGTTGCATTATTGGCTAATTGCAAGGTCATGGGGTCCAAGCCCAAGGTTGGAACCAGCTCGTGCCAGGGAAGGCTATCTTCGGTCTGTATTATGGGCTGCGCGACGGCAACCTGCGCCTGAACTGCTGCCGTTTTTTCCGCTAAGACATTAGGAGCGCGGGCGGCTATCGGTTCAGCGGTCAGATTCTCAAGACTTTTTTTTTCCGGAATAACCAGTCTGGGCGTTTTTTTAGCCTCGCTGACTTGTGGACTTTTCGTTGAAGTTTCTGGACCTGTAGGTTCGACCATACGCGGTTTATCAGTTGTTCCTGTTGGAACGCTTGACGCGCTAACTGGCTTCCCACTGCGATCATTCATTTGAACTGGAGCGAAGGCTAACATTCGCAATAACACCATTTCAAAACCCACTTTAGGCGTTGGTGCCAGTGGTAGATCTTTTTGCCCTATCAGCGCGATCTGGTAATACAGCTGAACGTCTTCTTTAGATAGCTGTTGCGCCAATATATTTACTGTTTTATCTTCATTCTGATTGCCGACAATTTGGCACACCGCTATTTGATGCAGGAAGCTCAATAAGGACTGTAGTACCTCCGCATAGTCAGGTGCATACTCATCTAGCGCCTGAATGCATTCTAAAACTGTCGCACCCTGTTTCGTCAGTAAGGCTTTGAGTAAATCGAGAACCGGTTCTCTGGCGACGCTACCGAGCATATCGATCACATCAGACTCGTTTAGCTCACCATTACCGTGCACGATAGCCTGATCTAATAAACTGAGTCCATCACGCATACTGCCATCGGCTGCACGCGCCAATAGTTCGGTTGCAGCTGGCTGAAAGTTAATGCCTTCGCTTTCTAGAATTAATTTAAATTGACCTTCGATTTGCTCGGGTGACAGGCGTTTAAGATTAAATTGTAAACAACGTGACAGAACCGTTACCGGCATTTTCTGCGGGTCTGTCGTGGCCAATAAAAATTTTACGTGCTCAGGCGGTTCTTCTAAGGTTTTTAACAGCGCGTTAAAACTGCTTTTAGAAAACATATGAACTTCGTCGATCAGGTAAACTTTATATTTACCACGGCTCGGCATATATTGAACGTTTTCGAGTAAATCGCGCGTGTCATCCACGCCCGTTCTGGACGCCGCATCCACTTCAATCAAATCGGGGTAACGTCCCTGGTCCACGTCTAAACAGGTATCACATTGACCACAGGGTTCTGCCCCCAATGAATTGGGACAGTTAAGCGCTTTTGCAAGGACACGAGCGATGGTCGTTTTACCGACGCCACGAGTACCGGTAAACAGGTAAGCGTGGTGCAGTCGATTGTGTTCGAGACCGTTCACTAAGGCGCGTACTACATGCTCTTGCCCAACAACCTGGGCAAAATTCAACGGACGCCATTTTCTTGCAAAAACTTTATAACTCATGGGGAATAGGGTAACAAAGCTCCGACTAATTGTGCGAACTTTTAACGCCTTAGAAGCATTAAATAATGGGTGGTAACTCGTGCCAGCCACACCCCGGCACACGATTCCGTTGCTGCCGTTGCTCCCTTCCGGGCCTGGCGGAGTTCACAACTTCACGTTGCGAGGGGACCGACACGAGTCACCATTGTTTGTTGGTTTAATTCAGGATGTGGATTGTCCATCATTGCGTTCCATCAATCAAGAAAAGACAATAAAGTTTTATCAATTTTTCCGTAACGGGTTAGCTTTTAACTGTTAGTTTGAATGAAGCCCCCAGGGTTTCAAATAAACGCTCATCGTTGCTGAAAAAAAACCTGATTAATGCGCCTTCCCTCTCTAATTTTTATTGTCTGACCGGCCGTTTAGATAACTTTCTTTGTAGCGTACGGCGGTGCATATTGAGTCGCCGAGCCGCTTCAGATACGTTGCCGTCGCATTCAAGTAGAACTCTCTGCACGTGCTCCCACTCTACGCGTTTAACAGATAACGGTTGGGCCGCCGGAGCGACGTCGGAGTCTGCGCTGGTTTGTGAAAATGCGGCCAAAATTTCATCTGCATTTGCCGGCTTTGTCAGGTATTGAATGGCGCCTAATTTCACCGCTTCAACCGCCGTCGCGATGCTCGCGTATCCGGTTAACATAACAATTTTAACGCTGCTATCTTTCTCTTTAAGGCGTTTAATAAGGTGTAGACCTGAACTTTGTTCCAGCCGCAAGTCGACGATAGCGAGCTGTGGTTCAAAACTTTCTATGAGTTCATTCGCCTTTTGTTCGTTACGAGCCGTTGCCACATTAAAACCACGTCGGGTAAAGGCTTCACTTAATACCGAACAAAACAACTCATCATCGTCAATGATTAATAATCTAGCCTGACTCTCTTTCATCACACTATCACCAGCTAAACTAACAAGGGAATGCTTATCGTTACGCGCACTCCATTTGGTTTTTTATTTCCCCAGCGTATTTCACCGCCCATGCGTTCAATGGTGGCCTTGCTGAGGTAAATGCCTATGCCTAGTCCGGCCATTTTTGAGGATCTCATATCAACCCCCAAATTGGCTATCTTTGCTTCTTCCATACCGTCACCCTGGTCTTCCACCTCAATGATCATACTGTCATCGTCCCAGTCTAAGGAAATACTGACAAATGTAGGCGATGCCTGCGCGGCATTATCCAAAATATTGATCAGCGCGTGCGTGAGGGCAACGTTTGCGACAATACTAGGCGTTGGTTCGAGCCCTTTTATAATTTCGATTAAATTGACGTCTAAATGAGAAATTCGCCACTGAGCAATAACACTAGCGAGGTAATCGTCAACGGCAAGTAATTGCCCTGCATCGTATTTATCTACCGCCACCGTTTCGGTTATCGACGATAAGACTTTTTTGCAACGTTTGATTTGCCCCTGGATAATGGATAGTTTATCGCTCATTGATCTGTTGGCTGGCTGCTGAAGTTCTAACTCCAGTTCATGCGCAAGCACATCCATCGTCCCGAGTGGCGTTCCTAGTTCGTGAGCCGCCGCCGTCGCTAAGGTACCTAAAGCAACTAAGCGTTCATCACGAAAAATCTGTTCTTTCATTTTCAATAATAATTCATTCCTTTTTCGCAACGACTCGGCCATACCAGCGACGAAATAGGCCATTAGCATGGTCGATAACACAAAACCGATCCACATGCCCACGACGTGATCAGAAAAATGCCCGCCCATACCCATTTCCATCGGGTGATCCAGGTGAACCAACGGTCGGTAAAAAAACACGATGAGTGTATACGACAGGGAGGTTATTAACGCCATTAACCAGACGTAACGCCGCGATAACAAGGTTGAAGCGACGCTATGGGGCACGAGCAAAAACCAGGCGAAAGGATTAGTTGCTCCACCGGTAAAAAACAAAACCGCCGTTAACGCTATAACATCCACGATTAACTGCAAAAAGAAAAAATTATCCGTAATTCTTATCGGGTTTTTTATGAAGAATAAAGTAAATACACTCCAGATGATTAAGCACATTAAAGTAATTAGCAATGGAGTAAACGGTAGCGCCATGTCTAAATAATACATCGCCACCAGTATGGCGAGCACCTGCCCACCAACGCTTAACGCGCGCATTGACAACAAGCGCCTTAAATTTTCATCGGCTAGCGAAGTGGCCGTAGGAAGAGAATCCATTATTTGTTATTGATCATTAAATTTTTACTCTAACAGCATCTGATGATAACGACGAGTGCCCACGATAAATTATCGCTCTCATGATAGATTTATTTTCAATAGTTTATCGGTAGCCCTAGTAAATTCGAAAATTTCTGCCATATTTACAAACTGATATCATTCAATGCGAGAACTCAATGGACTCAAATCAATCAAATAACATGGATTCAACCCTGGACTTACCTAATGCGACTGAGTTTTCTGATCAAACCGAGCAATTACTCGAATTCAGCGCTCGAACTCATGCAAAAGCCATCATGTTATTCATCACATTTGAATCTCTAATGGGTGCTACAAACGAAAAGCAAAACAAGCTTGCTATTAACGCCATCAGCGAACGCCTACTATCTACAGCGCGTGAATCTGATATTTATGCTTACCTGGGGGGAATGGGATTTGCCAATCTTTCAATTGCAACCAGCGAACATCACGCATCCATACTCGCAGAAAAGCTTAGAGATGAGCTCGCTGACCCTTTTAAATTAAGCGATGGCTCGACGATTAAATTAAATGCGAAAATTGGGATCGCGGAATTTCCTGAACAAGGGAGAAACTACCAGGAGCTAATCAACAAGGCGCAAAAATCGGTTCATTAGTCGCTCGACATTATTAACCAAGATAGAAAAACCTCGCCTATAGCGATCTCATGACTTACGTAAATGAGCATCCATTTAGCGCTCAATAAGCGCTCAAGTCTTTCATCCCTACGCTTATTTCAATGATTGACCTTCAAGTTTTCAGCATTGCGGCGCATTAAAAATAAAAACGCTGCTTGATTGGCCGAAAATCTAATATCAAGACTTTAGACTTTACCACTCAGTCTTGACACTCAAACATTAAATAAGCGTCTTAGAAAATAGCTATTAAAGTAACCCCGAATCCGCCAAACGCTTATCCTATGGACATTTTAACGAGCCAAGCACCTCATTAAATAAGGCCGAAGGTCTCATCACCGTTTCTATTTTAGCTACGTCCGGCATGTAATACCCTCCGATATCAACCGCGTGCCACTGATCGGTTGTTAAGTCGCTGACGATTTGGTCTTCATTATCAGCAAGTACTTTTGCCAAAGCACTAAAGTGTGATTGCATATCAAGGTCCGTTGTCTGCTCACTCAGTGCCTGCGCCCAATAAAGCGCCAGATAAAAATGGCTACCGCGATTATCCAGCTCGCCTGTTTTACGTGATGGCGACTTCCCTGTATCCAATAATTTAGCAGTGGCCTGGTCAAGCGTCGTTGCGAGTACTTTAGCTTTAGCGTTACCTTCTTTTATCGCTGTGTGTTCTAACGACGCACACAGGGCCAAAAATTCACCTAACGAGTCCCAACGTAAATGGTTTTCTTCTATTAACTGCTTCACGTGTTTTGGAGCCGAGCCACCTGCACCCGTTTCGAATAGGCCGCCACCAGCCATAAGTGGAACGATTGATAGCATTTTTGCGCTGGTGCCGAGTTCTAGAATGGGAAATAAATCGGTTAAGTAGTCACGAAGAATATTACCCGTTACAGAGATCGTGTCCTTTCCACGAATGATGCGTTCCAGCGTATAACGCATTGCTCGAGTTTGTGACATGATTTGAATATCTAAGCCCGTCAAGTCATGGTCTTTAAGATAAGTTTTAACTTTTTTAATGAGTTCGCTTTCATGTGGGCGATACTCGTCCAACCAAAAAACAGCCGGTGTATTAGATAACCTGGATCGAGTAACCGCAAGTTTAACCCAGTCTTGAATGGGCGCATCTTTTACCTGACACATCCGCCAGATATCGCCTTCCTCAACGTCCATCGCAAGTAAAACATGACCCTCTTCATCGACGATACGAGTTGTTCCGTTTGTCTTTATTTCAAAGGTCTTGTCGTGCGAACCATACTCTTCAGCCTTTTGTGCCATTAAACCAACATTCGGCACGCTACCCATCGTGGCAGGGTCAAAAGCGCCGTGCGTTTTACAGAAATTAATGATTTCCTGATAAATTCGCGCAAAGGTACTTTCAGGCATCACTGCTTTAGTATCTTTTAATTTTCCATCTGGCCCCCACATCTTGCCACCCGCTCTTATCATCGCGGGCATAGAGGCGTCGACGATCACTTCATTAGGCGTATGCAAATTAGAAATACCTTTCGCGGAGTCCACCATCGCTAACTCAGGGCGCGTTTCATAACAGGCGTGCATATCTGTCAGAATCTCTTCTCTAATCGATTCCGGCAATTTTTCAATGTGTGTATAAACACTACTTAACCCATCATTCGGATTGACGCCTAATTCATCAAAAAGCTCACCGTGTTTTTCAAACAACGACTTATAATAGATTTTAACCGCGTGACCAAAGACGATAGGATGCGATACCTTCATCATGGTCGCTTTCACGTGAAATGAAAACATAACGCCCGTTTCTCTCGCGTCTTCCATTTCATCTTCAAGGTATTTACAGAGCGCTTTTTTGCTCATAAACATACTGTCTATAATTTCTCCCTTCAATAGCTCAATATTCTTTTTTAAAATACTGACCTCACCATTTTTTGCAACAAACTCTATGTTCACCTGGCAGGCTTTATCGAGAGTTAAGCTTTTTTCGCTACAGTAAAAATCACCTGAGTGCATATGTGATACGTGGGTTTGCGACGCCTGACTCCACTTTCCCATCGAGTGCGGATGCTTTTTGGCGTACTCTTTAACGGCTTTAGGTGCGCGTCGGTCAGAATTCCCTTCTCGCAGAACTGGGTTTACAGCGCTTCCCAATACTTTGGAGTAACTGGCTAGAATCGCTTTTTGTTCATTCGTTTTAGTGTCTTCGGGGTAATTGGGAATTTTAAAACCCTTTGCTTGCAGTTCTTTAATCACCTCTTTAAGTTGTGGAATTGACGCACTAATATTTGGTAATTTTATAATATTGGTTTTTGGGTCTTGAGTTAACTCAGCCAATACCGCCAACACATCGGGCTTTTTTTGCTCATCCGGCAAGTCATCAGCAAAAGCCGCTAACACGCGGCTGGCGAGAGAAATATCACTTGATTCTATCTCTATATCGGCGGCCGCGGTGAATGTTTTAATGATGGGAAGCAGCGAGTAGGTTGCTAGTAAAGGTGCTTCGTCGGTATAGGTATAAATGATTTTTGAACTCATTTCAGTCCCTTCCTTAAGGTTCGGTAAATAATTAGTTTGCACGTATATCCAGATCATTTAATAGGCTTAAATTCCTATTTTTACTACGATGATGCCTGGAAATGTTAGTAGCTAAATTGTACCGCAAAACGCGCAATATCCGCACGCGTATTGTCCGTTAAAGAAAGAATTAAAAGATGGAGGCTGAGAGCGGAATCGAACCGCTGTACACGGCTTTGCAGGCCGCTGCATCACCACTCTGCCACTCAGCCAGAGGGGGTTTTGATGAAAAAAACCGTATTACTATACGGTTTAAAATTTGGAGCGGGAAACGAGATTCGAACTCGCGACCCCAACCTTGGCAAGGTTGTGCTCTACCACTGAGCTATTCCCGCTTGAAGCCGTGTATTCTATCTTCCGTAGCAAAACTGTCAAGCCAGAATCCCTACTATTTTCTAAATTTAGGCAGCGCCAGCTGAATATATTGCCACATTGACCAGAGTGTGAGAATTGTGGCTATATAAATTAGCACTAAACCCACCATTCGAACCGGGATACCATAGAGTTCTGCACTATACAATAGACACACCATCGAGAGCATTTGTAACGCTGTTTTCAACTTTCCAACCCACGACACTTCTATCGTGGAACGCTGACCTAATGCCGCCATCCATTCACGCAGTGAGGCGACATAGACTTCACGACCGATAATAATCGCCGCAGGTATCGCTATATAAATCGCCGGATCAGCCTGTACGATTAGGACAAGAATAACGACTACCATCAACTTATCTGCTACCGGGTCTAGAAAAGCGCCAAACTCAGTCTGTAAATTCAATTTTCTCGCCAAAAAACCATCAACCCAGTCTGTCAATGACGCCGCAATAAATATCACCGTACACCATAACCTTGCATTCTCAATCGGTAAATAAAACACGACCATGATGATAGGTATTGATGCAATACGCAGCAGCGTTAGTATGGTGGGAATATTAAGAATCATTCAGCTCAAAACCGACTGGGATATTTTAAGACATGATAGCACTTTTATGCTGAACTACCGTCATGAAAGCTATCATATATGCGTTGCCCTAAGGATTTATTGATCCCGTCGACGCTACATAAATCATCTACCCCGGCCGCCTGAATCTCACGCAAACCACCGAACTGTTTCAACAGTAACTGCCTTCGCTTAGGACCCAGCCCTTGTATTTTTTCAAGCGCTGACTTTTTCTTAACTTTTCCTCGTTGTTGACGATGCCCACTGATGGCAAATCTATGTGCCTCATCCCTGATTTGTTGAACAACCAGCAGTGCTGGCTCATCTGACGGGAAAATCAACACTCGTCCGTCGATTGCTCGATAGATTTTCTCCATACCCACTTTTCTATCAGTACCCTTTGAAATCCCTATAACGAACACATCAGGGTAATTTATTTCTTTAAGCGCCAGACTAACCGCACTCACCTGGCCTTGACCCCCATCAATCAC
>JBLIAQ010000041.1:0-11715 GCA_047634535.1 Cycloclasticus sp. | reverse complement strand
AGAAGCTTGACTCCATCGAAAAAGAGAATACGCGTCTACACAGCCTGCTTGAGTCATCATTTAAAATTGGCGAACAATTTATTTCCGCGTCGCTTATTGACGTGAACTTAAACCCTAATATGCAGCAGATTATTATCGATAAGGGCCTTCGTTTCGATTTACATCTGGGTCAGGCGGCGTTAAATGAAGACGGCGTCATCGGTCAAATTATTGAGGTGCGCCCACAGACCTCAACCATCCTGCTAATTACCGATCCTAATCACGCCACCCCAGTGGAAATCAATAGAACCGGACTTCGCACGATTGCCACCGGTAATGGCGCACAAAATACATTAAATCTGCCCTACTTACCGCATAATACCGATATCAAAACGGGCGACTTGCTAATCACCTCTGGTTTGGGCGGTGTCTTTCCAAAAGGCTATCCTGTGGCCATAGTTTCAATCCTCAAAAGTTCACCGGGTGAAGCGTTTATGCAGGCCGAAGCGACTTCCATTGCTAAGATAGACAGTACCCGAGAGCTTCTGCTGGTATGGAGTAATCAGGAGCCTATCTCACTAATAAAAAACCCCATTGTGAATACTCAACCAAGCCCTGTTGGCTCAGATGCACGCTAGATCGTCGGGCAGTTTAATTATTTACCTGTCGCTTTTTTTTTCCATGTGTCTGAGCATTATCCCCTTAGTAAACCCTATTGCCGCTCTAATGCCTAGCTGGACGCTATTAACTCTAATGTACTGGAGCATCGCACTACCCCATAAAGTGAGCATCGGAACGGGCTGGGTAACGGGGTTATTATTCGACGTACTTAGCGGCAGCATGATAGGTCAACACGCACTCATTTTTAGCACCACCACCTTTTTTAGTCACAAACTGTATTCACGACTTAGAAACTACCGAGTATGGCAGCAAGCCATTTTTATTCTTTTCTTTTTGCTGTTAATGCGGCTTCTTTCATTATGGATCAGTCAATTAAATTACCCTCTAGAGCCTGATTACCGGTATTGGCTCCAGGTGTTTATCAGCGCTTTATGCTGGCCTCTTATATTTTCCATATTAAGGCTCGTCAGACGACACTTTAGAGTGCAATAAAATCAATGAAAACCAGTTTTGACCTTAAAAGCTCTGCACAGGAAAACCGACTTTTTCTGTCACGCTCTATTGCGCTGATTATTTTTGTCCTGTTATTACTTTTGTCCCTCATCGCGAGACTAGCTTATTTACAGATCCAGACTCATGAGAAATACGCTAATCTTGCACTAAATAATCGAGTAAAGCTTTCTGCTATTAGTCCCATCCGGGGGCTTATTTACGACGCTAGTGGGCGCGTGCTCGCAGAAAATATTCCTAGCTATAGCCTTGAGCTCATTCCTGAACAGATCGAAGACCTTGACGCGACCATCAAACAATTAAGCGCCCTACTGCCCATTTCAGCATCAGAGATAAAATTATTCGAAAGACACCGCAAACAACAAAAACGCTTTGCTAGCATCCCATTAAGAAACCGACTCAACGAAACAGAAGTTGCACTATTTGCCGCAAAACGGCACCTCTTCCCGGGCGTTGACATTCAGGCAAACCCACTCCGGCATTACCCTTTCGCCGAGTTAACATCGCACGTCGTCGGCTATGTTGCCGCTATTAATGAAGAAGAGCTAAAAAGAATAGACCCGGTCAACTATCGGGGCTCACGTTTTATTGGTAAAACAGGCATTGAAAAAACCTTTGAGCACGAGCTGCACGGAAGCGTTGGTTATCAACAAACCGAAAATACGGCGCAAGGGCGATCCATTAAAGTGCTCACTTATGCGCCGCCATTATCGGGTAACAACCTGACGTTGAATATTGACATCAGCCTGCAAAAAATTGCCTATGATGCGCTCGGTGACTATACAGGAGCGATCGTCGCCATCGACACGCAAACTGGCGCCGTACGAGCAATCGTTAGCAAACCTGGCTTTGATAACAACTTATTCGCTCAGGGTATCAACCAAGTTTCTTACGATGCATTGCAACACTCTCTCAAACGCCCCTTATTTAATAGATCACTTCGCGGACAGTACCCACCCGGATCAACGCTAAAACCTTTTTTAGCCCTAGCAGGGCTTGATTATGGTGTGGTTAAACCGAGCGAACGAGTGATGTGCCCTGGGTTTTATCAACTTCCCAAGCAGACCCATAAATATCGCGACTGGAAAAAAAGCGGTCACGGCTTAATCGATATACACGACTCGATCGTGCAATCATGTGACGTCTATTATTACACCCTGGCCCACGAACTAGAGATTGATCGAATGCATCACTTTTTAAGTCGATTCGGTTTTGGAAAACGAACCGGGATTGACCTCAATGACGAAGTAAGTGGCTTACTTCCATCACGGGAATGGAAAAAAAACTCGCGTAAAAAATCCTGGTACCCAGGTGAAACACTGATTGCGGGTATCGGGCAAGGCTTTAACTTAACGACACCGCTACAGCTAGCCCATGCTACTGCCATGCTTGCTAACAAAGGCAGCGCATATAGACCTTCACTGGTAGCTAAAATAGACGATACCTTAGTCCCGGCTAAACCGAAGCTCGAGATCAAACTAAACGATGAAGCGCACTGGAATACCATCATTCACGCGATGAGCGACGTCGTAAATAGCGCCAGAGGTACCGCTCGTCTTATCAGTAAAGGTGCTGCCTATATAATTGCCGGTAAAACGGGTACTGCACAGGTATTTAGCATTAAACAAGACGAAAAATATGACGAGGAAAATGTACGCGAACACCTCAAGGATCACGCTTTATTTATCGCTTTCGCACCCGTTAAAGAGCCTCAGTTGGCCATCGCGGTAATTGTGGAAAATGGCGGCCACGGTGGCTCGGTTGCAGCGCCCATTGCTCGCGCTATTTTTGATCATTATATAAAAACCTCACCATGAACAATTTATTTCATAATAACCACTACCACAATAGAAAAAACGGCATACTTCAACGCTTGCATCTTGACCTCACGCTGCTCCTTTTATTGATCAGCCTGTCCACTTTAGGCATACTCATCTTAATGAGCTCAGGTTATGAAGACATTGGCTTGCTACAGAGACAAGCTACTCGCTTAGGCGTCGCTTTTTTCGCCATGTTTTTGATGGCCCAAATCCCACCGCATACCCTAAAAATACTCGCTCCCTGGTTATTTCTCGTCGGCACCCTGTTGCTGCTTGGTGTGCTGTTGTTTGGCGATATAGGAAAAGGCGCGCAGCGTTGGCTTGACCTGGGCCTCTTCCGTTTTCAACCTTCTGAATTATTAAAGATTGCCACACCCATGATGGTCGCCTGGTACTTCGCTGAAAGACGACTTCCTCCACGTGCAAAGCATGTATTCATTGTCACCTTATTTATCGCCATCCCAACCGTTCTTATAGCTAAACAACCCGACCTGGGAACCGCTATTCTTATTGCTTGTTCAGGACTGGCCGTTTTATTTTTAGCCGGTATTTCATGGAAAATAATTATCGGCGTCATCGTTGGGACAGCCGCCCTAGCTCCCGTACTGTGGAACTTTCTGAAGGAGTACCAGCAGCAGCGCATACTCACCTTTTTGAATCCAGAAGTGGATCCTCTCGGGGCTGGCTACCATATCATTCAATCTAAAATCGCCATCGGCTCAGGCGGTTTGCACGGTAAAGGCTGGATGAATGGCTCCCAGGCCCGCTTAGAGTTTCTACCCGAAAGTTCAACCGATTTTATTTTTGCCGTATTTTCAGAGGAATTTGGCCTAATCGGCTGCATCGGTTTATTGTTAATTTACCTGTTCATCTTTATCCGTTCTATTTATATCGCGACTCAGGCGCAAGATACTTTCTCAAGATTGCTCGCCGGTAGTTTAGCCTTTACTTTTTTTATCTACCTATTTGTTAACGTCGGCATGGTGTCGGGTATTTTGCCCGTTGTTGGTGTACCATTACCCTTAGTAAGCTATGGCGGAACGTCAATGGTGACTTTATTAATAGGTTTTGGCATTCTCATGTCTATACACACCCACCGTAAATTACTTTCATCCTAAGGACAGCTTATGCATCGCAAAAACAATAAACACTTTCGTTTTTTCTTTCTTTTAATCGTCAGCCTTACCTCTCTAAACGCTTGCGCGACTAAACCGACTGATAACATTGGACTTTACGATGAATTTATCGACAGCATGGTGTCAAAGCATCAGTTCGACCGTAATGAGTTAACGGCTCTATTAAAGCAGGCCAAATTACAGCCCAGCATTTTAAAAGCTATATCATCGCCGGCTGAAAGGCGTTTGGAATGGCACAGTTATCGCAATATTTTTCTAAAAGTCAAACGTATTGATGGCGGAATAAGCTTCTGGCAGGATAATAAAAAACTATTGCAAGACGCCACTGAAAAATACGGCGTTCCAGCCGAAATTATTGTTGCCATTATTGGCGTTGAAACACAATATGGCGGTAACACAGGGTCATACAAAGTACTCGACTCGTTAACCACTTTAGGTTTCCATTTTCCTAAAAGAGCTTCTTTTTTTAAACGTGAATTAGAAGAATTTTTATTACTCTGTCGTGAAGAGGGGCTTAACCCCAGGGACCCCACTGGATCATATGCGGGAGCAATGGGAAAATCACAATTCATTTCCAGTAGTTATAGAGCCTATGCAGTTGACGGTGACAATGATAAGAAACGAGACTTATGGAACAGTAACGCCGATATTATTAACAGTGTCGCTAATTATTTTGCGCGCCACGGCTGGAAAGACAGCCCACTTATAACGGCAAAAACGACGGTCTCTGGTGAAGCTTATAAGACCTTATTAAATACTTCATTAAAACCCGTCCATACCATTCAAGAGTTAAAGCAACATCAAGTGAACGTACCAACAGACCTGCCCGGCGACACCAGGGTCAAATTACTCGAACTCAATCAGGTCGATCAAGCAGAGTACTGGCTAGCGTTCGATAATTTTTATACCATTACTCGTTATAACCATAGTCATTTATACGCCATGGCGGTTTATCAACTCAGCCAGGAAATTAAAAATGGCGTTTTAGCGGCAAAATATTAACGTGCGATTATCCCTCTATCTCATCGGCTTGGCGAGCTTACTCGTAGCCTGTAGCAACCAGAAACCCTTCATTAGCGATAGTGCGCCAGCCGTACACCCGACGAATATCGAGCAAACGCCCGACGCTATCCCTCGTATTGAAGCAAAGAGTCGTGGCGGCAATCCAGCTTCCTATGAGGTATTTGGCAAAACATACCACGTCCTTCCGTCCAACGAAGGATTCGTTCAACGGGGCCACGCTTCGTGGTATGGCACTAAATTTCACGGTAATAAAACGTCCAATGGTGAGGTTTACGATATGTACGCCATGACTGCTGCGCATAAAACACTACCTCTGCCGAGCTATGTAGAAGTAAAAAACTTATCCAGCGGCAAAAAAATTGTCGTCCGAGTTAATGACCGCGGTCCATTTCATGACGGTAGAATAATTGATTTATCGTATGCGGCTGCAGCTAAGCTCGGCACATTAAAAAACGGCACATCCCTGGTTGAAATCAGAGTAATTAACCCTCGGCTCAAACACGCAAGCGCCCTCGACACCCCCCCCTACTCTTTGCACAAAAAACGTAAAAATATAGCCGTTAGGTCAGCGGAAAAACCAGGCAAAACCGAGATAAAAAAAACCGGTTATTTATTCCTGCAAATAGGTGCATTTAGATCATTAAATAACGCCACAAAACTTAAAAGCCAGCTAGAGACGGAACTAGGAAACCTTGTATCTATTAAAACACAGGCTTCTAGTGCCTTATTTTTAGTCCATGCAGGCCCATTTATTGATGTATCCGCAGCAAACCTTGCACGTACGAAGCTACAAAAAATGGGGCTTGCAGGCGTTTTACACGTCACTAAATTTTAGTAACAAAGCTTCACCCCGCTCAGCATTAATAATACGCCCTGCGTGATATAATCAAACAACCTTTTTTTCCAGCACTCAAGCAATCATCAACATGAAACGAATTATTTTTATTGTTAGTTTATTTTTGTCTTATCAGGTAAGCGCCATACCCGTGCCATCGGCACCCGATTTAAGCGCTAAAAGTTATCACCTAATCGACTTCCACAGCGGCGCCGTCTTAGCATCCAAGAACGCCGACCTCGAGTTAGCGCCTGCGAGCATGACCAAAATCATGACCGCGCTGATCGTGTTTCGTGAACTCAAACAGGGTAACTTAAGCCTCAACGAAAAAGTTCGCATCAGCGAGAAAGCATGGCGAACTCCAGGCTCTAGAATGTTTATTGAAGTGAATAAATTTGTTTCTATTGACGATTTATTGCACGGCATGCTCGTGCAGTCGGGAAATGATGCCACCGTTGCGCTAGCCGAGCACGTTGCTGGCGACGAAGCTACCTTTGCAGAAATGATGAACCTGGAAGCTAAACGCTTAGGTATGGAACATAGTCACTTTGTAAACAGCTCAGGCTTGCCCGATGACAATCACTTTTCAAGCGCTCGCGATTTAGCCGTTCTAACGCGAGCTTTAATTGCCGCATCGCCTGAATTATATAAAATAAATGCGATAAAAGAATTTACCTTCAATGGTATTACCCAGCAGAACAGAAACAAATTACTTTGGCACGATAGCAGCGTCGATGGGGTCAAAACAGGCCACACCGAAGACGCTGGGTATTGCCTGGTATCATCGGCTGTGCGAGACAATATGCGCTTAATTTCGGTCGTTATGCGCACTGATAGCGAAAGCGCCAGATCTGACGCCAATCAAACTCTGCTCAACTATGGTTATCGTTTTTACGAAACCCATTTACTGTACAAAGCCGGACAGTCATTATCAGCGACTCGTATATGGAAAGGCGCAGAAGAAAACCTGAATATTGGTTTGAGCGATGATCTTTATCTGACTATTCCACGTAATCAATATAAGGAATTAGACGCCAGCCTCGAGATAGATCCGCGATTAATAGCGCCTATACAAAAAGGGCAGCGCGTGGGCTCTGCCGTTATAAAGCTGAAGGGAGAAGTATTAGAAAAACGCCCCCTTGTCGCCTTACAAACCGTTGATGAAGGGTCCTTAATGCAAATCATTAAAGACGAAGCATTATTACTTTTTGAATAAAGAGGCCTGTCCGTGTCATTAGAACCTGCGGTTTTTCTTAATGGGGAATTCGTTCCTTTAACAGAAGCCAAGATATCCGTTTTAGATCGGGGCTTTTTATTCGCCGATGGTGTTTACGAGGTAATACCCGCATACGGCGGCAAATTATTCCGTTTACAGCAACACCTGGACCGGCTAAATAGTTGTTTGAACGCTATTCGAATGGCGCCCGTCATGAGCGACCAGGAATGGACATCCGTTCTTACTAAATTAATAGAACCACACGCGCAATCCGATCAATCTGTCTATATACAGGTGACCCGTGGCGCTGGCGTCAATCGTGACCACCAATTACCTGCGTTATACCAGCCAACCACCTTCGCGATGTGCCAGGCCATCGTCAACGATAGTCAGGATATTATCGCCAAAGGTATTAAGGCTATTACCCTGGACGACATTAGGTGGGATTGGTGTCATATTAAATCCATCGCATTACTGGGCAATATCTTATTAAAACAGCAAGCCAGCGACCAACACTGTACTGATGCCATATTATTGCGCGATGGCTTTGCTACCGAAGGTTCGGCCAGCAATTTATTTATCGTTAAAAATAAACAGCTGATAACACCACCTAAAAGTCATAACCTGTTGCCAGGGGTAACCCGAGATCTGGTGTTAGAGCTCGCTATAAATGAAGGTATAAACTGTATTGAACGTGAAATTTCTGAGCAACAACTGTTCAACGCCGACGAAATTTGGCTGACCAGCTCAACAAAAGAAATCATGCCAGTTATAGAGTTAAACAGGCAAGCCGTTGGCAATGGACAACCTGGCGAGCTATGGCAACTAATATCCAACCGCTACAGCGACTTCAAAAAACAACTCCGAACAAAGAAAGATGACTGATAAACCAGGCGACGAACAACACAATCTATTAATGGATTATCCCTGCGAATTCACCATTAAAACGATGGGCTTCGCTCATATCGAGTTTGACTTGATTGCGATTGACATCATCCGTCGCCACGTGCCCGATATTTCGCAAGACGCCGTTAAAAAAAAATTCAGCAAATCACAAAAATATATCTCACTGAGCATCACCATCACGGCGCAAAGTAAACAGCAGATGGACGCTATCTATCAAGACCTCACCGATAGTGAGCACGTCTTAATGTCGCTGTGAAAACCGAACCAACGCCACAAAACTTAGCGCTAAAAATTCGCCAACTGGGGCTTCAGGAATACCAATGCACCTGGGACGCTATGAAAGCTTTTTGTGAGCAGCGAACTGGCGATACAGCAGACGAAGTCTGGCTAGTTGAACACCCCGCCGTTTTTACTCAGGGCGTCAGCGGCAAAGCCGAGCACATACTAAATAGCAGTGGCATCCCGATCATTCAATCCGACCGTGGTGGCCAAGTCACATATCATGGTCCCGGCCAACTGGTGATGTACGTCTTGTTTGATCTGCGTCGTTTAGGTATTGGCATTCGTGCGCTGGTTGATATTCTTGAAAATATCACCATCGCTGGATTAAAGAAGTACGGCCTAAGCGCCGTCGCACGAAAAGATGCTCCTGGTGTTTATATAGATGGTGAAAAAATTGCGTCTTTGGGGTTACGAGTAAAAAAAGGCTGCAGCTATCATGGACTAAGCGTTAATATCAAAATGGATCTAACGCCTTTCAGCTTTATCAATCCATGTGGTTACGAAGGGCTTAAAATAACCCAACTATCCGAACTTGGCGTAAACTGTTACCCCTTAGACTTTGCCGCGGTTTTACTGCACGAACTAAAAACACAGCTTAATTATTTACCTCAATTAGCCCACTCAGACACATTAACCGTATAGCCCTATGTCACAAGATACCGATACTTTAAAAGCCCCTTCTCGCGCGACGCCCGAAACACACCAACGCAGCGAATCTAAACTCGCCCGAATTCCGATTAAAGTAGAGAAAAAAGCCGAGCTATTGCGCAAGCCGCACTGGATTCGCGCCAAAGTACCCAGTGGACCACGCGTTAATGCGATAAAAAAAGCCTTGCGAGACCACGGTTTACATTCTGTTTGTGAAGAGGCCGCCTGCCCTAACCTCGGTGAATGTTTTAATAATGGCACCGCCACGTTTATGATTATGGGCGATATTTGCACCCGACGCTGCCCGTTTTGCGACGTCGCGCATGGCCGACCTAATCCTCTGGATAAAGACGAGCCACAAAAGCTCGCCGAAACCATTAAAGATATGCAGTTGCGTTACGTCGTCATTACCTCGGTCGATCGGGATGATTTACGCGATGGTGGTGCGGATCATTTCGCGCAGTGCATTATCGCCGTCCGCGAACTCAATCCGACAATACAGATCGAAGTGCTCGTGCCTGATTTTAGAGGCCGCATGGACCTTGCCGTCGAGGTATTAGTTAAAACGCCCCCCGACGTGTTTAACCACAATTTGGAAACTATCCCACGCCTGTATAAAAAAGCCAGACCCGGTTCTGACTACCAATGGTCGCTTAATTTATTAAAACGCTATAAAGAAGCGCACCCCGAGGTACCGACTAAATCTGGACTGATGCTGGGCCTGGGTGAAACCATGGAGGAAACACTTGAGGTAATGCGAGATTTACGCGCGCACAACTGTAATATGCTAACGCTAGGGCAATACCTACAACCAAGTCAGGATCATTTGGCCGTTGAACGGTACGTCACGCCCGAAGAATTTGATGAGCTAGCCAGGCTCGGCAACGAAATGGGTTTCTCTCACGTAGCTAGTGGCCCAATGGTTCGTTCTTCTTATCACGCGGACCAACAAGCTTCTGGCGTTATCGCTTAAACTTTAAGCCTTTAGCGTCATTGCTAAATGGGCTAAACGCTCTGGCGTACCCACGTCAATCCATTCGCCTTCGAGCAATTCGCCGCTCACTTCGGATCGCGAGATAAAGCGTCGAATAATCGGCGCTAAAGGGAAAATACCTGGCTCTTCTTGTGCAAAAACCGCTGGATGAAAAACACCGATACCGCTGTATGTAAACGTCTTATCTCTGGGCGATACAACAAGCCCCTCCTTTAAAGAAAAATCGCCTTCTGGATGATGCGGCGGGTTATTGACCAATAGCAGGTGAATCTTGTTATCTGTTTTAGTCATCAGGCTGTTATATGGAAAGTCCGCCCAGACATCGGCATTCACCACGAGAAAGTGTTGATTACCTAATAAAGGCAAGGCTTTAAATATTCCACCGCCCGTTTCTAAGGCAACATCACCCTCGTCGGAATATTCAATTTGAACACCCCATTGTTCGCCAGAACCTAATGCTCGTTTAATTTGTTGACCTAAGTACGCGATATTGATGACGAACTCGTTAAAACCCTGTTTTTTCAAGGTCAAAATAAGGCGCTCAATAATACTCCGGCCAGCAATTTTCAACAGCGGTTTAGGACAATTATCCGTCAACTGTCGCATCCGCTCGCCGCGTCCAGCCGCCAAAATCATCACCTTCATAATAAGTGCAGCCCTTTTATCCGATCTTGCAACTTGGCGACAACCTGATATGAAACCATTATTTCAGCTAGTGGCTTTAGCGCCTCGTATCGTTCGCAAACATTCATAACGTACGCCAATGTTCGCGGAATATCGTTTATATAGCCGGCTTTGCCGTCGCGTAACAATAAGCGCGAAAAAATGCCTATTGCTTTCATATGACGTTGCACGCCCATCCAGTCAAACCACTGATAAAAAACGATTTTCTCGAAATTGTCACCACAGCCTCTCTGCTGTCTTTGTTGTAAAAAATTATCTAACCAGGGGTATATTTGATCGTCTGGCCAGTCGATATAACAGTCCCTATATAAAGAAACAAGGTCATACGTTAGCGGCCCCACTACGGCATCCTGAAAATCGATCACGCCGGGGTTGCTTATCTCCGTCAACATCAAGTTTCTGGAATGATAGTCGCGATGCACAAACACCTGCGGCTGCTGAATGGCTGAGTCTGCTAACTTTTGCTGAATACTAGCCAATACCGACTGCTCTTCACACGTCAATTCAATGCCTAATAACTTGCTGATAAACCACTCATCAAACAAGGCCATTTCCTGTTTCAACGAGGCCGCATCATAATTTGGAATAGCCAATCCACTCAGCGGTATTTGGTGCAATTTATGTAAGACATGTACCGCGTCGTTGTATTGCTGATCGACAGTTTGCCCATTCAAATTATCTAAAAAGCTAATGCTGCCAAAGTCGCTGAGTACTAAAAAACCTTGCTCCAGAGACTTATAAAAAATTGTTGGCGCGTTAACCTCGTGCTGCCGTAATAACTCGGCAATTGATATAAAAGGGCTGCAGTCTTCTTTGTCAGGTGGTGCGTCCATTACGACATAGGATTGAGAGCCTACAATAAGGCGAAAATAGCGCCTAAAGCTGGCATCACTAGACGCCGGCTCACAGCTAAAATCCTGACTTCCCAGAACTTTTTTCAACCACTGAATTAAAAGTTGTTTACGTTCATCTATCGGCATTAAAATAACTCATATTGACCTAATTAGTGCACGCTGAAAGTAGCGTGTTATTATATTAAAAAAATAGCTAAAGTTTCGTTG
>JBLIAQ010000040.1:0-11774 GCA_047634535.1 Cycloclasticus sp. | reverse complement strand
TCGATTGACGCGGGTGACTTGGCGCTGAGTTATCTGGAAGGCAATAAACGGCTGATTGATATGCGTCTGTCTGATGTTGACGTGGCTACATCTGAAAGTGGCGGAGAGCAGAAAAATAGCTTAACGCTTTATAGCAAGATAGATATAGATAAGCCTAGTGAACGAGTGGCGCTAAGCGGTTTTTCGCTAGATTCGATGAAGGGCGTTTTGAACAGCCGTGTGAGCGTACAAGCTAATCGTTTACGGCTAGAGCCGTTAGCAAAAAGCCGTATTAAGCTGAGCAATTTTCGCTTTAACGATTATTACGCAAAAGAGCTGGCGCTGGATGTTCCGCAGCAGCGTATTGATGTTGACTTAAGCAGCCTTGAATTTAGCAATGTTGCGTTAGGGTTAGACGGCAAGGGACTGACCTTAAGTGAGGCGAATATTGAGAACTGGGCGCTGCAAAGTAAACTGTCTTTCAAGGCCAAGCATTTAATGATCGATTCAACAACAGAAGCGATGAACGCAGATGTGTCCGGTGCAAACCACTATATTCCGCCGTTGATCTTAAAAGCTAATATCCAGCTGGACAAAGCCAGCGTTAAAAAAGCGTCGATTAAACTGGCCAATATTTGCAATGATCCTTTGTTAAATGCCAGTTGGCGGCCCGTTAAAAAGAAGGCCGAAGTGGAAGTACAGTGGCAGCAAACGTTTTCGCCCAGCAAAACGCTGCGTCAATGGCTGAATACCTCAGTGATCCCCGCTGACTTTACGCAGGGAACCTTCTCAGGGCACATGATTGTTGATGTTAATGAAAATGAAACAAATATCAGGACAATAGACTTATCACTAAAAGATATTAAAGGCATCAATGCATTGGGAACATTTAAAGGGGTTCAGCTTCGGTTAAGCTCACCTCTGCGAGGATCGACCCAAGACGAGGCTATTAAGTTTGATAGCTTACGGGCGTCACTGGATGGGACGGTGGCTGAATTAAATATGGGCGTTAAGCTTAACGATGTTGCATTTAACAGTGTTATTTACGACAGCCGTGGTGACTGGCGCTTAAAGCTACCGTCGCTGACGGCGAAGGTATTTTCGGGAACAATGGAGATTCGTGATGAGAATATTAATTTCAATAAAGACATTAAACTCAACGTACTGTTAGAGAGGGTGGACTTGTCGGAGTTAATTAGAACCCAGCAAGTGGAAGGCCTGAAAACCACTGGGAAAATGTCGGGCCATATTCCTATTCGTTATGCAAACGGGCACGTGCAGGTGCTAGACGGTGAGATGCGCAGCGTAGACAATGGAAAAATTCGCTACACGACACCGCTGAGTAAGAGTGCTGATTTAAACGAGCAACTTAAGCTAACGCTTGATGTATTAGAAAATTTTGACTATAGCTCGCTGAGTAGCAAAATAGTTTACGATGCCGATACACTGTTGTTGAAGTCATCTATCGTGGGTAAAAACCCGGATATTAAAAATGGTCAGACGATTAATTTAAACCTGAATACCGAAGTGGGATTGAAAGGCGCGATTGAAGTAATGCGGATACAATCGGGAATAGATTCTAGAATAGAAAAATTTGTGGCGTCAAAAGCGGCGCCAAACAATAAGCAATACTTTTGCCAATAAAATTAGGAGCTTGTATGAATAAAATACTGCGTGTAGCGGGCCTTACGGGCGTATGTTGGGTGCTGATATCCAGCATCGGCTGTACCCCAACGGTTAGGGTCGAGGCATCGGATAAGCCGATTACGATTAATTTAAACGTAAAAATAGAGCATGAAATCAGAGTGAAGGTTGATAAAGAACTCGACTCGATACTATCTGAAGATTCAGGTTTATTTTAAGGAGAATGAGGATGAAATATTTACTAAGTTTATGTGCGGTTTTATTGATCAGTGTATCGACCACCGTTTTTGCCGTGGACTTGTCGAGCGCCAAGGACAATGGCTTAGTCGGCGAAACGCCGTCTGGTTATTTAGCTGACCCCGCTGGTACGGCTTCTGCTGAAGTAAAAGCGTTGATGCAGGATATCAATGCGAAGCGCAAAGTGAAATATGCCGAAATCGCCGCGAAAGTAGGCAAGTCATTGAATATCGTTGAGCAACTGGCTGGGCAGAAGGCGATAGAGAAAACCGAGGCGGGACACTTTGTTCAGTTATTGGATGGCTCCTGGGTAAAAAAATAAAATCTTGTAATAACCATTAAACAGTTATTAAGTCTTGAAATGATCTAAATATAGGACCAAAATAAGACCTAAATATTAACGAGGTTATTTTATGAAACAAGTATTGGCTGCATGCTCTGCTAGTATTTCGGAGCTAAAAAAGAACCCCAGTGCATTGATAACAGCCGCACAAGGTTCGCCGGTGGCGATATTGAATCACAATACGCCGGCTGCCTATTTGATTCCTGCGGAAACATACGAATGGCTAATGGATGCGTTAGACGATCATGAACTCGGAAGAATTGTGGAGCAAAGGCGGAAAGATAAATCTGGAGCAATTGAAGTTGCTTTAGATGATCTATAGGCTCAAGTTTTTACCAAAGGCCTGGAAGGAGTGGAAAAAGATTGCTCCACCTATTCGTGCGCAATTTAAGAAAAAGTTAGAAGAGCGCTTAGTTAACCCAAGGGTGACCTGCGACAAGCTGACCGGCTATGAAAACGTCTATAAAATAAAATTACGTACAGCTGGCTATCGCTTGGCATATGAGGTATTTGACGACGAAGTAGTGGTGTATGTACTGGTCGTTGGTAAACGAGAAAAAGATGACGTTTATAAAAAGCTCAAACAGCGTAAGTAGTTAAAATATAATGTGTCCAATAAGACCAAGTAAGTTACTCTTCAGCTAAGATCAAAAATAGGCTGAAGCAAAATAACGCGCTTATATTTTGCAATATATATTATGGGTTAAGACGGTTTTTTATCAGCGCTGACTGGCCGATTTTGATACGCTTGTCTGATGTATTTTAGCGATTTATTTCAGGCCGTAAAAAATGACGCAATAGTCATCACGGTTAACCAACGGTTGGCCCGACATTTGAGTTCGAAGCTCGATCAGGCATTTCTTGATGAGGGGGCTGTTAGCTGGCGTTCGCCGACGATTTTATCGTACGATTCCTGGTTGTCAGGTTTATGGCAACAGCGTTTTGACGCTCTCGATGTAGGCGTTGAAGCCAGCATCAGTAAAACCTTGCTCAGCCCCGAACAGAGTTTAGCGATATGGGAGCGAGTGATACGTGAATCGAACGATGCTGAATTATTAAATGTATCAGCCACCGCTAAGGCCGCCAATAAAGCAAATCAGTTGGCTCTGCAATGGCACATTAAGCAAGGTCCATCAACGGACGATAATCTCGATTTATCTGCGTTTAATAGCTGGCAATCCAGCTACCAGTCTTTATTGTTAAAGAATGACTGGATTGATCAGGCGCAATTATTTGAAGTGCTGTTTCATCTATTTGAACGGCGAATACTTGAGGCGCCAAAACAGATGGTACTGGCCGGTTTTGACGTATTTAGCACGACACAAAAGAAACTTTGGGAATTCTTACAGAGCCAGGGCGTTGAGCTTAAACAGTATCGGGCTTCTATAATAGAGGCAGAGATTCAGGTGCTATCTGCGGTGGATTTACAAACCGAAGCGTCATTTATGGCTCAGTGGGCGCGTGAGACGTTACAGGACAATCCAGCTGCGCGCATTGGCATTGTGGTGCCGGAGTTACAATCAAGGCGTGAAACAATTGAGGCGGCGTTTAACGACACCTTTTTCCCCAGTCTGACTTACAAATTAGATATACCGTTAAATAAGCCCTATAACGTGTCATTAGGCGAACCCTTATCTAATTTCCCCGCCATTCAACAGGCGCAGCGATTATTAAGTTTTTTTAACCAGCCGCTGGCACTCAATGAGCTGAATAAATTACTCAGGTCGCCTTTTATTGCGGCGGGTAATGCGGAATGGAGCAAGCGCGGGCGACTGGAGTTTAAACTGCGTGAGCGGGGTGTTTTAAAGCTCTCAATAAAGCAATTACATAAATGGCTAATACCGAGTAATGACGAAGACGATCTATGCCCGAGTTTATCGCTGGCTTTGACTGAGGTGCTAACGCTATTACAAAGTAAACCGAACAGGGCCAGCGCTTGTGAATGGACGAGCTTGTTTAGACGGCTACTAACGACGGTGGGTGTGCAGGGTGATCGCGAATTGAGTTCGGTGGAATATCAGGTATTTCAGGCATGGGATGAGGTACTGCGTGCGTTTTCGAGTCTTGATGTAGTACAGGGCTTAATGACTTTTAACGCGGCTACGGCGTCGCTGAACCGTTTGGTGAATGAACGCGTTTTTCAAATAGAAACGCCCGATACCCCGATTCAAATTATGGGCTTAATGGAAGCAGCGGGACATACCTTTGATGCTTTATGGGTTTGTGGTTTACACAGTAAAAGTTGGCCGCCTGCACCTCACCCGGAGGCATTTCTACCGATCACCGAGCAGCGCAAGCAGGGCCTGGTTCAATCGTCAGCGGATTTGCAGTACCAGCTGGCTAAGCAGCAGACTCAGCAATGGGCGCAGTCCGCGCAAAAAGTGGTATTTAGCTACCCACTTGCCGATGCCAGTGCGCCGCGACAGGGCAGCCCTTTATTGGACGATTACCCGCTTGTAGAAACGAGCGATGTATTGCGCGTTTTGCCGGGTAACTTATTACAACAACGGCTGGGTGGTGAGTGGCTGGTTGCGATGGATGATCAACAGGCACCTACATTAAACGCACAAGGTATAAGCCGCGGCGGCGTTAGCATTATTAAAGATCAGGCGGCTTGTCCGTTTAAAGCCTTCGCGCATAAACGCTTATTGGCCCGTTCGCTGGAAGAGCCCGAACCCGGAATAGATGCGAGATTGCGCGGTAGTCTGGTGCACGCCGCGCTCGAGGGCGTCTGGAAGCAGATTAAAACACAGCAGAACTTACTGGCGTTAACGATACAGGACAGGTGCGAGCTGGTTGACTCGGTCATCGCCGAGGTGATCAGCCATCAGAGCCAATTTACTCCCATTCTAAGGCGTACCCTGGGCCAGCTTGAGTCGCAACGGATTAGCCAATTGTTAATGGACTGGTTATCGATTGATAGTGAGCGCGAACCCTTTGAAGTGAACGATACCGAGTTAAAGCAAACGCTCAGTGTCGGCCAACTGCAAATTAATACCAGTATTGATCGCGTTGATACGCTGCAAGACGGCTCTACTGCCATTATTGATTACAAAACGGGCAAAGCCTCGCTGGCTAGCTGGTTTGGCGAGCGCCCGGAAGAACCGCAGTTGCCGCTGTACGGCGTATTTGGTGGTAACGATGTGCGTAGTATCAGCTTTGCACAACTTAAAAAAGGCGAAGCTAAATATATCGGCGTTAGCGATACGGCTGAAAATTTTAGCGCTTTAAAAGACCTGACCAAGGTTAAGGGCAGCCAGTTAGATTGGGCAGAACAAATGGCTTATTGGAAAACGACAACGACGAAACTGGCGAATGATTTTGTCAGTGGTGATGCACGCGTTAGTCCGACTATAAAGGCGTGTAATTATTGTGATTTAAGCAGTTTGTGCCGCATTAACGAGCAGCACCTTGCGGAGGCAGATGGCGATGAATAAGCCACTAGATATCGCACAACGACTCGAGGCGCTGGATATCAGGCAGTCCTTTATCGTACAGGCACCGGCAGGATCGGGTAAAACCAGTTTGCTCACGCAACGATTTTTGCGTTTATTAGCGACCGTTAAAAACCCCGAAGAAATTTTGGCGATTACCTTTACCAATAAGGCCGCCGCCGAAATGCACCAGCGAATTATTGAGTCGCTAAAGTTGGCTCAACACCCCAGACCGGCAGATGAATTTAATGGCCAAACCTGGGATATCGCCAGCCAGGTGCTGCAACACGACGCCGAGAGCGAATGGCACTTATTGCAAAACCCTAATCGGCTGCGAGTGCAAACGATTGATTCCTTATGCGCGAGTTTAACAAGGCAATTACCAGTAACGGCTCGTTTCGGCTCGACGCCAGCGGTTTTGCCAGATGCTACGCCCTTGTATATTGAAGCGGCACGAAACTGTCTGGAAGAGCTGGATGATCAGGGAGACGTAGCCGAGTCGATTAAAATATTGTTATCGCAGGTGGATAACCAAATCTCGCGCGCCGAAAGTTTATTGTCGGCGATGTTGGCCTCACGCGATCAATGGCTACGGCATATCGTTATCGAGCAAACGGATAATCGTTATGTATTGGAAGACGTATTACAACGTTCGATTGAGTCTGTATTGATGCTGGTATCGGGTGCGATTGATGCATCCCAAAAGAAGCAGTTAAGCGAGCTATTAAACTATGCCTCGGGCTATATAGCGGATACGAACAGCTCGATTTGTCAGCATGGGCAGGACATTGATCTAAACGACACCAGCGCGTCATCAGTTGACGCGTGGCGAATGTTGGTGGACTTTTTATTAACAAGTGATGGCTCGTGGCGCAAGCAGGCCAATGCAGCGATGGGTTTTCCCGCACCGAGCGGCACCAAAGATAAACTCGAAAAAACGCTGTTTGATGAAAAGAAAAAGCAGTACAAGGCCTTGCTCGACGAGTTGGCAGAAAACGAGCCTTTACTCGATGCACTGGGCTGGGTTCGCTGCTTACCGTCGGCGCATTATTCAGAGCAGCAATGGCAGTTTATCCAGGCCTTATACGTCGTATTACCGAGGGCGGTCGGGCATTTACGCCTGGTATTCCAGCAGCGCGGCGAAGTGGATTTTTGTGAAGTATCATTATCTGCGAGTCATGCGCTGCACGATGCGTCTGGCGTCACCGACGTCGGTTTAAAGCTGGATTATCAGCTGCAACATATCTTGCTGGACGAGTTTCAGGATACCTCGGAAACGCAATTTATGCTGATGAAAGATCTGGTGGCTGGTTGGCAGCCTGACGATGGGCGAACGTTGTTTTTAGTGGGCGACCCGATGCAGTCGATTTATCGCTTCCGCCAGGCTGAGGTGGGACTGTTTTTAAAAACCCAGCAAGAAGGTCTGGGCGAAGTGCGGAATATTAAACCATTGACCATTTCGGTTAACTTTAGATCCCAGGCGGGCGTGGTGGACTGGGTGAACCGGGTTTTTAAAGGGGTGATGCCTGAACAGGATAATTTGTATAGCGGGGCTATATCGTATAAATCGTCACAGCCATTTAAAGAGGACCTGTTAGCGGAGCAATCGGTATGTTATTACGCCCACGAAGATCGGCAGGCCGAAGGCCAGGCGTTGCGGGAATTGATTCAACGTATCAAGAAAGAATGGCCGGACGAGTCGATCGGCGTATTGGTGCGTGGTCGGAAAAGTCTGGCAGATTTAGTGGCAGCCTTAAACGATGCGGGCGTGGCGTATCAGGCGACCGATATTGATCCGTTGAATAAACGCCAAACGGTAATTGATTTGATGTCGTTAACGCGCGCTTACCTGCAAGCGGCGGATCGGGTTGCCTGGTTATCGATACTACGAGCGCCCTGGTGCGGCTTAAGCTTAAGCGATATGCACGTCTTATTGGAAGACTGTCCCGAGGCGAATATTTGGGATTTGTTGCAGCAAGAGGCTAGATTATTGGCGCTAAGCGAAGCAGGGCAGCTAAGCCTTAGGCGCTTAATTAATGCGCTAACAGTCGCCTTTAATCATCGCGAACGCCTGAGCGTTGCAGAAATAATAGCTGGCTTATGGAGCGAATTACTCGGCCCTGAGTGTTTAAGATCCGTCGCCGAATTAAATGACGCGCAGCGCTACTTTGACTGCTTGAAAGAATTAGACGGAGCGGGGCAATCGCTTGATCTAAAAGTACTGAATGAACGGGTCGAAAAATTATATGCAGCGGCAGATGTGAGTGCACCGGACGGCTTGCAAATTATGACCGTTCATAAAGCCAAAGGACTGGAATTTGACCACGTTATTTTGCCTGGTTTAGATAGAAAATCAGCCAACGATGATAAACGTTTACTCGTGTGGTTAGAGCGGCCTTCGGAAATGGAAGGGGAAAGTGAATTATTAATCGCGCCGTTGAAAGAATCAGGCGGTGATGCAAACGAACCTATCAGTCAGTATTTGAATAAAATCGAACAGCAAAAGTCGCTGCATGAAAGTCAGCGCTTATTGTATGTAGCCGCTACGCGCGCAAAGAAACAATTACACTTAAGTTTTTGTTTAAAAATTGACGAGAAAACGGAGGAGATCAAAACGCCGTCATCAAATACCTTGCTGGGTATGCTGTGGCCTTATATACAACAGGATGTTTCATTTAATAAGGGTGATAGTTTAAATAAGAAAGACTCTTTAACTAGTTGTAATATAAGCAGATTAAATATAGAAAAAATTGAAAAACCTGATGTTAAGTCATTAGATTTTAAGCAGTTAGGTATAGAAAAATTTAGGCAGCAAACGAACCTGGTTGAGTTCGATTGGGCGACGGATACGGCCGCGGCTATCGGTACCGTATGTCACCAGATGATGCAGATACTAGGTGAAAAAGGCGCTAGTGAGACGAATGATAAAACTCTTTCATCGTCAGAAAAATTTATACCTCACCTGCTACTAGAGGCGGGCGTGTTGCCGCGAGTTATTGACGATTCGGTCCAGCGGGTAAAACAAATTTTAACTAATTGCCTGCAAGATAAACGAGGTCAATGGGTTCTTAATAAGGGTCATGAAGCCAGCGAATTTGAATTCGCGCTATCGGGCGTTATCGATAATGAAATTATTCATTGCCGACTGGATCGTACATTTGTAGCAGAAGGTCAGCGCTGGATTATTGATTATAAAACCAGTCGTCACGATGACGATAATAAGGAGCAATTTTTGCAAACTGAAGTTTCGCGTTATAAAGCGCAATTAGAACAATACGCACAACTGATGGGTGCGATCGATCCACGACCGATAATGCTGGGGCTTTATTACCCGGCATTTGGCGGCTGGCGTAGTTGGGAGTTTAAACGTGCTGAAAAATAAGAAGCTACTGTTAATTGGCCTGCTAGCGCTTTTAGTGCTTGGGTTCTATGGTTCTGGTTTGCATCAATACCTTGAGTTGGGCGCGCTAAAGGAGAAGACCGCGGATTTTACCGCCTATTACGAAGCGAATAGGCTGCAAACATCAGCCTGGTTTTTCCTTATTTATATTATTTCAACCGCCGTTTCTATCCCGGGTGCTAGTATCCTGACTTTAGCGGGTGGCGCGGTTTTTGGCCTGTTTTGGGGCGTGTTGTTGGTGTCTTTTGCTTCCACCATCGGTGCGAGCCTGGCGTTTTTGTTGTCGCGTTATGTGCTTAAAGACACCGTGCAGGGCAGATTCTCAGACAAACTGGCCGATCTTAATGCCGGCATAGAGAAAGAGGGCGCTTTCTACCTGTTCACACTTCGTTTGATTGTGGTATTCCCTTTCTGGTTAATCAACTTACTGATGGGCTTAACGCCGATTAAATTGCGAACTTACTTCTGGGTTAGCCAACTGGGGATGTTTCCGGCAACGATATTGTTCGTTAATGCGGGCACACAATTGGCAAAAGTAGAACAAGTGTCAGATGTTTTATCGCCCGCTATCGCTATTTCGTTCGCCTTGCTGGGTCTGTTCCCGTTAATCGCAAAATCAATTCCAGGCGTTTTACGTCGTTACAAGGTATTGAAAGCCCATCAAAAACCCGAGACGTTTGATTATAATCTGATCGTTATCGGCGCCGGTTCGGCGGGTTTGGTCAGTTCGTATATCGCCGCAGCCGTTAAAGCGAAAGTGCTGTTGATCGAAAAAGATAAGATGGGTGGTGATTGTTTGAATACCGGCTGCGTGCCGTCAAAATCACTTATTAAGTCGTCACGTTTTTTGGCCGATTTAACGCAGAGTAAACGTTACGGTATTAAAAACGCCAGCGCGGAGTTTGAGTTTAGTGAGGTCATGCAGCGGGTATTGTCCGTCATTAAACAGATTGAACCGCATGATTCGGTAGAACGTTATACCGAGTTGGGTGTTGAGTGTCTTCAAGGCAAAGCACGCGTCTTGTCGCCATGGGAGGTTGATGTCGATGGTAAGAAAATCTCCACTCAAAACATTATTGTTGCTACCGGTGCTAAACCGCGCGTGCCGAATATCCAGGGTTTGAATCAGGTTAAGTTTTATACCTCGGATACCATCTGGTCGCTACGCGAACGTCCAGAACGATTACTGGTGATTGGCGGCGGGCCGATTGGTTGTGAGCTAGGCCAAAGCTTTAGTCGCCTGGGTTGCAAGGTCACTATTATAGACATCGCTGATAGAGTTATGCTGCCCGAAGATGAAGATGTCGCAAGCCTGTTAATGACACAGCTTGAAGCTGAAGGCATTGAATTAAAGCTTCACTACTCGGTTGACTCATTTAGCGTTGAGAACAATCAACAATTTGCTTCCATCAAAACAAAAGAGGGCGGCACTATGAAACTCGGTTTTGATGCGGTTCTTCTTTCCATAGGCCGTCAGGCCAATACGAGAGGAATGGGGCTTGAAGAACTTGGCGTACAAACGACGCGTTCGGGTACAATTGAAGTGGATAAGTATATGCGAACCAGCGTACCGACGATTTACGCCTGTGGCGACGTGGCGGGGCCATATCAATTTACCCATACCGCAGCGCATTATGCCTGGTACAGCACCGTTAATAGCCTGTTCGGCGACCTGTGGCGTTTTAAAGCGGACCATCGAATAATCCCGCGCGTGACCTTTACAGATCCCGAAATAGCCAGCGTCGGCCATAACGAGCAATCGGCCAAAGCCGCGGGTTTAGTTACTGAAACAACGCTATTCAAGCTAGATGAGTTGGACCGCGCCATTGTAGACGGTAAAACAGAAGGCTTTATCAAGGTATTAACGCCAGTCGGTAAAGATAAAATTTTAGGCGTTACTATCGTTGGTGAACACGCCGGAGAAATGCTCGCCGAATTTGTATTGGCGATGAAGCACGGTTTAGGCTTAAATAAGATATTAGGCACGATCCACGCCTACCCCACCTGGGCCGAAGCGAATAAATACACCGCTGGTGTGTGGAAGAAAAACCATAAACCGGAAAGACTGCTAAAGCTACTTGAGCGATTCCACAAAGCAAAAAGAACATAATATGCACCCGACTCTGGACAGATTAAAACAAACCGATTTTCCTGCGATATACCGCAATACGCTTGAAACTCTACAGGTGAATTTAGGCTATTTATGCAATCAATCGTGTTTACACTGCCACGTGAACGCGGGGCCGACGCGTAAGGAGCTAATGGATAAAGCGACGATTGATGACTTGTTTACGTTTATTGACCAGCAAGGAATTAAGACGCTTGACTTAACCGGCGGAGCGCCGGAAATGAATCCGCACTTCGAATACACCGTTAGCGAAGCCACGAAACGCGGATTAACTGTTATAGACCGTTGTAACCTGACGATTCTTGAAGAGCCGGGTTACGAGCAGCTATACGAATTTTTAGCGAATAATAAAGTGCAAGTAGTCGCCTCTTTGCCGTGTTATTCAAGCGATAACGTCGATGCGCAACGCGGCGATGGTGTATTCGCTAAGAGCATCACGGCGCTGCAAAAGTTAAATTCGCTAGGCTATGGTAAAGAACTGGAGTTAAGCCTCGTGTATAACCCACAGGGCGCTCAGTTACCGCCAGATCAGGCCAGTTTAGAGCTGGAATACAAAGAGCATCTGTTGGATAATTTTGGCATTCAATTTACCCGCCTGTTAACGATTAC
>JBLIAQ010000039.1:0-11879 GCA_047634535.1 Cycloclasticus sp. | reverse complement strand
GCAATACGTCGAAAGCGATGTCTTGAATGTCTTCTGGGGTCACAAAATCACGTTGTTGCAACCACGCTTTGGCACGCGCGCAACGATCCAAGGCGATACTGGCACGGGGGCTCGCGCCGTATTGCAACCAGCCAGCGATGTCTTCACCGTAAGCTGCCGGTTCGCGCGTTGCCAGCACCAATTGTAATAAGTAATCTTCTAATTCATCACTCATATACACATCCAACACCTCTTTGCGCGCATTAAACAAGGTTTGCTGGGTAATTTTATTAATACCCTCTTGTTGCGTCGCATCGCCGCGTGCTTCGGCTCGAGCGAGGGTGAGAATCTCTTTTTCGTGCTGCGCTTTTGGGTAATGGATATTGATATGCAATAAGAACCGATCCAGCTGCGCTTCGGGCAAAGGATAAGTGCCTTCTTGTTCTAATGGATTTTGCGTTGCCATTACCATAAAGAGATCAGGTAATGGATAGCTGGCTGCACCTACGGTAATTTGCCGCTCGGCCATCGCTTCTAATAACGCCGCTTGTACCTTGGCAGGCGCCCGGTTAATTTCGTCCGCCAACACTAAGTTATGGAATAAGGGGCCTTTTTGAAACTCAAAGGTACCCTGTTGTGGTCGATAAATATCGGTGCCGGTTAAATCGGACGGCAGCAAATCGGGGGTAAATTGAACTCGGTGAAAGTTTGCCTCAATGCCTTTACTCAATACATTAATCGCCCGCGTTTTAGCAAGACCCGGCGCGCCTTCCACCAAGATATGGCCATCGGCTAATAGCGCGATCAGCATGCGTTCGACCAACACCTCTTGACCGATAACATGCTGACAAATATGTGATTTAAGTTGTTGTACCGCTGTTTGTGAGGCGCTTAGATTAACTTCTGATTGTGACATTTTTACCCTTTGAATATATAAACTCGTTGTTAGTTACTCTATAAGAAACTTCTATTTTACTTAAGCGAATGCTTCTTTCATTGCTCTATGCTAACTGAGCCGACTTCGCTAGTAACAAAGCTTCGCACCGGTTGTGATCAATAGCCATTCAAATTAAGGTTTATCTTAACGATAAACCCCAAACCATCTCCTTTGATTGAAAGTAACCGGCTTAGTCCTTAGCTGAGGTCTTATTCCATAAAATAACCGCCAAAATAATCATACTTAATTGTACCAATAAGCCTTGTAAATTGGGGTAGATACCAAATAAATCAAGTCTAATAAAATTAACTGGTGTCGAGATAATCAGTCCGGCCTCTTGCAAGGCAGCAACTCCTTTACCGGCAAAAACAACCGCCAAAATAAACATTAATGCCCCTGTCACCGCAAAAAACTGTCGTAATGGTAAACGCGCGCTATAACGCATAATTAACCACGCTGCTACGACCAACACAGCTAACGCCGCCATAAAGCCACCAAGCCCCATGGCTTTGCCTGCTTCATTGGTTTGCACCCACAAGGCTTGATAAAACAAGATCGTTTCAAACGCTTCACGGTAAACCGCGATAAATGACAAACCGGTTAATGTCCATAAGGTGCCAGAGTCCAATGCTTTTTGCATATTGTCATCGATGAATTTTTTCCATTTCGCCGCACTCACCTTACTGTGCATCCAAAAGCCAACATACAATAAAACAACTGCGGCAACAATCGCCGCCAGCCCTTCAGTTATTTCTCGAGAAGCCCCTGAAATAGTTACTAATGATAAGGAGACCCACCAAGTAATCACACCCATGATCAACGCACTGATCCAGCCAATATGAATATAACGTAGTCCGTCTCGGCGCTCAGTTCGGATCAAAAAAGCTATCAAGGCTGCGACGATTAGCAAGGCTTCTAAACCTTCACGAAGCAAGATAAAAAACGCACTACTAAAGGCCGTCATGCCAGATAGGCTGGTGTCGCTTAGTAGCGGCTCAGCCAGCGTTAACTTTTGATTAATTAGCAATATTTCATTTTCTATCAACTCAGCAGATTCATTTAGGCGAATTTTATTTCGCAAGCCTGTCATTGCCGCCTCAATCTCAAGCATTAAGGCTTTATCTAAGGCTTTAATGTTTTGCTCTTCTAACTCAAAGCCTTCAAGGTAGGCTTCTACTGCCGCTTGATAAGCCATTTCAATATCGCCATTTTTATAAGCAGCCAGCGCATCCAATAACTTTTGTTTGGTAAAAGAAAGGTTTGATTTTTTACCATAGAATAACTCGGGGTGATGGCGTAAATAAGCCATGATGTCTGCACCCTTTTCAGTATCAAGCTGTTGCGCCTGAGCTGGTGTGGTTGTGGTCATTGTCTTCAATTCTAATAGCGGACTACCAGTAACATCCACCACCTTTGACTGACTTGCCATGCCACCTAAATAAAAAGCCAATGACCAGCGCTCTTCTTCACTAAGGTGCCCGTATGCCGGCATCGCCGTATCCGCAACACCTTGTGTAATCGTGCTGTACAAGCCAAACACGCTACGTTGTTGATAGCGCTCAACATCCTTAAAATTAATCGGTTCTGGTTCCATACCAACCGCGGCTGGGCCATCACCCCCACCGCCTACACCATGACATGAGGCGCAAAGCTGTTGGTATTGGCGCTGTGCTTTTAGCAGATCAGGCTGCTTTCGCGGCACGACTACAACCTTATAGGCGGTCGTAATTTGACGCTGCATTTGTACTGTTAGTTGTCTAATGTCCTCCGCCGGCCTTTTTTCCATAATCACCTGGCTTAGCAAACCCGCTTGCTTGATCAGCTCAGCCTTTATAGTTTGCTCAGGGAGTGCGCCCACTTGTTGAACAATACCAGCAGCAAAGTCTTGCATTTCTTCATATTCACCCTGATTGATCACCTCCCCTTGGTCTATCGCCACGGCGTAATCAACACCAACATAATCAATCAACTGCAAAAGTTGTTGTGTGTCAGCGAAAATGGGCCTGCTCAGCAGTATTAGGAGAACAAGCGAAAAACGTGAATAATTCATAACAAGCCTTAATAAATAATCAAAAATTAATAATAATAGTAATGATAATCATTATCATCTGATTATAGTATCTGTTTTTTTAAAACAATGCCAATTTGACCTAATTGAGATAAAAAATAAAACCATTAGCCCTTATACTCTAGCTGTTTATAGCACCCCTATGCGTGCGCAAATCAACAGGCCATAGCATCCTTAGCCAAAAGCCCAAACTTAACAGCCTATTTATGCCCTTAAAACCTCTTGATGTATTAATTATTGGCGCTAGCGCTTCCGGCCTTATGTGTGCGATTGAAGCCGGCAAACGTGGTCGCAAGGTCGTTGTGCTGGATCATGCCAATAAAGCCGGCAAAAAGATCTTAATGTCCGGCGGTGGCCGCTGTAATTTCACAAATTATGAAGTGAGTGCAGATAATTTTATTTCGCATAACCCACATTTCTGTAAATCCGCACTCAGCCGCTATACACAATGGGATTTTATTGCCCTGGTGAGTGACTACAACATCCCCTTCCACGAGCGCGAGCACGGCCAGCTGTTTTGTGACGACAGCGCAAAAGATATTTTAACCATGCTGCTGTCCGAATGTGCTCATGCAGGGGTTGAGATACAACTTAACTGCCCTATTAAGCAGATAGAAAAGCAGTCAAATACAGCCTATACCGTTGAAACGACCAAAGGCGTTTACAGTGCCGAATCACTGGTGATTGCAACCGGCGGCTTATCCATTCCTAAAATGGGTGCTAGCGGTTTTGGCTATAACATTGCCAAACAATTTGGTCATAGCGTTTGGCCCACCAGTGCCGGGCTTGTCCCTTTTACCTTGCATGAGACTGACAAGGCAAGGCTCGCCGAACTATCCGGTATTGCGATTGATTGCATCGTCAGTAATGCACGTAATAGCTTTAGAGAAAACATTTTACTCACCCACCGGGGACTAAGTGGCCCCGCGATACTACAAATATCATCCTATTGGCAGGCAGGTGAATCGGTAACGATTAACGTATTACCCGATCTGGACGTGCTGGAGTTTTTAAAAACAAAACAGGCCGAGCAACCTAATAGTCACTTGAAAACCGTACTGGCTGAACAGTTAGCAAAACGATTTTTAGTAGCATTACTAGGTGAAGACCTTATCAATAAGCCCTTGCAGTCATTCTCGCATCAACGCTTGCAGGAAATTGCCCATCAATTGCAGCAGTGGCAAATTAAACCGAATAACACCGAAGGTTACAGAACTGCCGAAGTAACCCTCGGGGGCGTCAATTGCGATGAGCTGTCTTCACAAACGATGGAATCTAAAACGACGGCCGGACTTTATTTTATCGGTGAAGTCGTTGATGTGACCGGCTGGCTCGGCGGCTATAACTTCCAATGGGCCTGGTCATCTGGCTGGTGCGCGGGGCAAGTCGTCTAGGACTTATTGCTCGTCTAGCTCTTGCTGACGTGCATCGGCACTTTGTTGCAACACGTTTTCGATATTACGCGTTTTATCCAGCGCGTTTAGCTGGCTATCAAATACGGTATTTCTATCGGCCGCTGAAGGCGTCGCGCTTTTATCGTCTGTGCAGCCATTTAAGCCGAATAAAACCAATAACAGTACTGGTATGCTGCATTTTATCTTTTTACCCCGCTAACCGTTGTCACGAATGCGCGCATAGACCTCAGAACCACCGTCCTTCTTTAATAGTAAGACGTCGTAATCATCACGCCGATCACCCATTTCCATCCCCGGGCTGCCTACCGGCATACCGGGTACGGCTAAACCGAGTGCACCTTCAGGCTTTTCGGCTAAAAAGCGCTGCATAATATCCGCCGGCACATGGCCTTCGAACACATAACCTTCTTTAGAAACGCCGGTATGACACGACTGGTATTGTGGCGCGATAGCAAATTGTTGCTTCACTGCATTTAAATCTGCCGGGTGATGCTTCGTAGCATCAAAACCATTTTCTGTAATATGGTCGATCCATTTCACGCAGCAACCACAGCTTGGGCTTTTATAGACATCCAGCTTGACCAGTTCAACAGGCTTAATATTCGCCGCCTTTTGTGGCTCGACTGTCGTATTGTCAGAGCAAGCTGTTAGCGCAAATAGCATTAACAGGATCCATAAGCAGTTAGCGTTTTTTAAAATGCCTTTCATATTTATCGCGTCCTTTTCGGTTTCAAACACAGTGGGGTCATGCCTTATTTTATACAGAATAAGCGAGGAGAACTGATAAACAAGTCAAAAAAATGATGGTTGTGAGTTAAATAGCGCTGAGTTAGTATCAATTAATTATTTCTAATGAACCTACCTTTATCTGTATGAGCCTTCCTGCTGAACACCCACTACGCCAGCGTTTATTTAACGAGTCGCACGCCAGGCCTTACGCTGAATTATCGGTCCCTCTACAGGTATCGTATCTGGTTTTATTAACCGGTGAGGTGTCGCCGGCCCAAGAATGTGAACATTTACGCTTACTCGCTGAGCGCTACGCGGTGGCACCACCGATTGATAGCGCCACGCACTTCGACGCTGATTTTGGTCAATTTACTATTAAATGGGAAAAACACACGGAATTTTCAAGTTATTCTTTTTTTGCAAAAAAACAGTCTACTCAACCGTTCACCAGTAAGGTCATCGATGAAGTGCCCAACAACTGGCTAAGGAATATAAAAGGTGAGTTACTGGTCGCTCAGCACATTGAAATCCTTTCAGCGAGTGAACAGAAAATGGATCAACAAACGATCTCAGCGCTGTTTCAGGAAGATAGTTTAGTCGGTAGTTACGTTGGCGGAACGGCAGCCGAGGCCTGGACTGACTTCAGGATGAAAAAAGATGGCTTCAGCCAGCTGCTGGTGCTAAATAATAGCTTAACGCCGCAGACGACCAGCCGTTTAGTACAACATTTATTAGAGCTAGAAGCCTATCGCATGTTGGCCTTACTAGGTTTTCCATTAGTCGAAAAGTACGGTAAGACCATAACCGAAATGGGTCAGCGCCTAACAGACTTAACCCAAAGAATGTCCACTACGGGCACCTTAAATGAAGATCACTCGCTGCTACAGGAGCTGACAACACTGGAAGCAAATATCGAACAGATTATTGCCGCTACTTCTTATCGATTTAGCGCAACACAGGCGTATAAGTCGATAGTGATGGATCGCTTGCAGGGAATTCGTGAACAGAGGATAGAAGGCAGGCAAATGCTTTCGCGTTATCTTGAACGGCGCTTCCAACCCGCAATGAATGCCTGCGATTCTGTCTCGTCACGCCTGGAGAGTCTGTCAAGTCGCGTCGCTCGAGCCAGTCAAATTTTAATGGCCCGTGTTGACTTAGCTCTTGAGGCACAAAATCGTGATTTACTCAATTCCATGGATAAACGCGCAAAGCTTCAGTTACGCTTGCAACAAACCGTTGAGGGTCTATCGATCGCCGCTATCAGCTACTATATTGTCGGGCTAATGAGTTATGTCGCCAAGGCGTTAAAAGTAATGACCCTGGCTATAAACGTAGACCTTTTTGTTGGCGCATCCATTCCCCTGGTAGTAATAGGCGTTTGGTTTGCGGTAAGAAGGGTCAAAAAACGTTTAATTACTGACAACTAGAAATGTACTTACTAAAGCTACGTTAATCCCGGCTCAGTTCTTTAAAAAATGTTTCCTCGATTGACGCCGGGCTCATCGGTTTACTGAATAAATATCCCTGTATTTGCCCGCAACCCATCTCTTGCAATACCACTTGTTGTTCAAGGTATTCAACGCCCTCAGCGACAGTCGATAAACCCAGGTTACTTGCCAATTGGACGATCGTGTGCGCAATAGCGGCGTCCTTAACATTGTTGACAATCTCGTCTATAAATGATTTATCAATTTTCAAGGTATCAATCGGGAAATTTTTCAAATACGAAAGCGAGGAATAACCCGTACCAAAATCGTCTATTGCTAACTTAATACCCAGTTTTTTAAGCTCGAACAACAGCGGAATCGCTTCAGAAACGTCATGGATAATAGCCGTTTCGGTAATTTCTAATTCTAATAACTTAGGATCCAGGCCGGATACACTAATCGCCTGTTCGATCTGTGAGGGTAAGCAGTCTTTGTTGAATTGCAGGGCAGACAAATTGACTGCCATTTGATAGTTCTTACCGTGCGCATCTTGCCATTTTTTTGCCTGGCAACAGGCCTCTGTTAATATCCACTGACCCATTTCAACGATAAGGCCACTGGTTTCAGCCAATCCGATAAACTCCAATGGAAACAACAGGCCTTTGGTTGGATGCTGCCAGCGCACCAGGGCTTCAAAACCCGTAATAAGCTGGGTGTTTGTGTTAATTTGAGGCTGGAAATGTAGTACAAGTTGATCACCATCGCTTAAGGCTTGCTTTAAATCCATTTCGATTTTCAACTGGTCCTGTAAAAATTTATTCATCTCAGCAGAGAATAATTGGTAATTATTACGTCCTTGTTCTTTGGCGTGGTACATCGCGGCGTCTGCGTGCTGCAACAGAGTGTCAACGTCTATGCCATCATCAGGGTAAAAAGCCACACCGATACTCACGGATATCTGCGCTTGATTACCATCTATATCAAAGGGTTCTTTAAATCTATTGATTAATCGTTGGGCGATAATCGCCACATTTTCAACAGCATTCACTTCGCATAAAATAACGGTAAATTCATCACCAGCTAAGCGAGCCACTTTGTTTTCGTCCGAAGAGTCGGCATTCTTTGCGACGCCAATAACATCTGACATCCGAACACATTCTTTTATTCTATCGGCCGCCTGGCAGAGTAATTCGTCACCGACGTGATGCCCATAAGAGTCATTCACTTGCTTAAACCGATCGAGATCAATAAATAATAACGACATCCTCTCTTCACGCCTTTTTGCCGTAGAAATAGCTGATTCTAACTGGTTAATAAACAAGCGCCGGTTGGGTAGCTCGGTAAGCGTATCGTAGTAGGCGTAATAGGCGACCTCTTGTTCGGATTTTTTACGGCTGCTAATGTCATGCATGATGCCGCTGAGCCGACCATTCAACACCTCAGCTTTATCGTGAATGTACACGACATCTTCACCACGGTTTATTCGGTATTCTATCTCGTAACCTGTTTTATTTTTAACGGCTGGAATTACCGTGCTCTTGAAATGTTCCACATCGGCAGGGTGTATTAATGGTGAAAGCACTTCATAATTAATTGATGTACTTTGCGGATCCAAACCGAGCAATCGATACAGTTCGTCTGAGCATTCTGCGAACGACGTTTCAAAGTCCCATTCCCATGAACCGATGCGGGCGATGGTTTGGGCCTTCGCCAACTTATCCTGATTCGATTTCAATTCGACCAGGTTTTGGTTGGCCTTAAGAATATAACGTACGCGGTGATTAAATAACGCCCACTTTAATGGCTTGGTCATAAAGTCGGTCGCACCACACTCAAAGGCTTTCTCGATATCTTCCGGGTGATCTAAGGCAGTCACCATTACGATAGCTTTCTGCTGAGTACAGGGTAGTTTTCGGAGCTCAGCACAGCATTCAAAACCATCCATACCATCCATAGTGACGTCTAGCAGGGTTAAGTCGGGAGAATGCTGTTTAAATAGTTCTATCGCCTGCTCGGCACTTTCTGCTTCGAAGATTTTGAATTGATTATCTGATAAAGCGTGTTTCATTAATAAACGAATAGCTGGATCATCGTCAACGATCAAAATTACGTCAGACTTCATTCGATGTACTCCTTCATTTTTTCATTTATTGCCAGCAAGGTTTGCTGCAAGATATCGTCTAATTCTTCTATCATTTTTTCAGCGCTGTCTACATCACCTTCACGGCCATTTTGTTCAAACTGACTGGCCAGTGCTGATAATCGTAAGGCGCCAATATTAGCCGAACTCGACTTTAGCGAATGCGCCGCTTTAAAAAGCGATTCGGCATTCCGTTCGGATAGCGCCTTCTTTATTTGCTGTATCAAACCAGGCGTATGTTCAAGGTATAAATCGACGACGCTTTTAACGAGAGTTGAGCCTGAGTCACTGGCCATATCAGCAATTTCATCCAATTGTTGGGTCGCTAATATGGTTTCGTTGTTTTTTACGCACACTGCGTTTTTTGGTAAATCCGTTTTTTCCAGCTTTTTGAACAACCATTGATTTAAACAGTTATTCAGTGTTTGGCGCGTGAACGGTTTTAAGACAATATCACTTCCCCCAGCACGGCGAAATTTACGCCGAACCGTCTTCTGGATATCCGCCGTTAACGCGATGATTGGCGTCGAGTAATTGATAGAACCCACGCCTAGTTCACGAATTTTTTCTGTCGCTATTAGCCCATCCATCACGGGCATATGATAATCCATAAAGATCAGGTTATACTTTTTAGTCGTGGCCCGCGCCAAGGCTTCTTCACCATTATTGACTATATCGCAATCCTGTTTCAGACTCGCCAACAAACTCCTGACTACTAATTGATTAACCGGGTTATCTTCGGCCACCAATATGCTCGCTTTAGGTAATATTGTTTCCACTTGTCGGGCTTCTGTTTCAACGACCTCGTATATCCCCATCATTGGCGCCAATGGAGCTGTAAACCAGAAGGTACTGCCAATACCTTTTTCACTATTAACCCCCATTTTGCCACCCATCAAATCACAAAGTTGACGACAAATCGACAGACCAAGACCCTTACCGCCATATTCTCGGGTAATAGATCCATCGGCCTGGGTAAAAGGAGAAAATATATCGTGCAACTTAGATTGCTCCAGACCAATACCCGTATCGGTTACTTCAAAGTTAAGGTTCCATTCAGAACCTATTGCGTCACTCGACACGTGCAGTGAAACAGATCCGTCAGGGGTAAATTTGATCGCATTGCTGATTAGGTTATTTAATATTTGTTTTAGCCTAACCGAGTCGCCTATAAAATAATCGTGATCCAGCTTAAACTCGTTACAGTTTAGCGTTATACCTTTGTGCCTGGCGTTACTTTCATGTAACTCGAGTGTGGTTTTCACTAGACTGGACAGCTCAAACTGGTGTGCGTCTAACTCGAGTTGACCCGAATCCAGTTTTGAGAAATCTAAAATTTCAGTCAATAACTCTAATAGCGTTTTGGCTGAAGAATTTAGCAGTCGAACTTGTTCGTTTAAAACATCGCCAAAATCCTGTAGTTTCAACACTTCGGCAAAACCTATAACGCCATTCAGTGGCGTTCTTATTTCATGACTCATTACCGCTAAAAATTCGGACTTAGCTTTACTGGCTTTATTGGTCATTTCAAGCGCTTCTTGCAAATCGTTGGTACGCTCGGCAACGCGCTTTTCCAAGTTTTTATTGATGTTCTCTAGTTGAGCACCGCGCCGCTCAACTTCGGCGACCATATTATTGAAATTATTAGCTAATACTTCAAACTCATCGCCCGTTTTTATATCGACGCGTTGACTATAGTCTTTTACCTTGATGATTTTTTGGATAACGCTTAACAGTAAAGTTAAAGGCTTGGAAACCATGTTCTGAATCCAAAACAATATTCCGAGGGCTGCTATTATCGCCGCTACAGCGGCAGTGAAGACGACATTATAAAACTGGTTCACTTGCTCCGTTAAAGAGCCCATATTATCGGTAATATGTAAAACACCGAGTAGTTCGTCACCGGACATTACTGGGGTGTACGAGTGCAAGCCCTGTTGGTCATAGCTAATGCGCTGTTCAGTCATCTGACTCACTGTTATGCTTTCTTGCCCTAGGGGCTTGTCTAAAGCTTCATCTAAAGATTTAGAGTAGCGTACAAAGATCGAGCCCGTGGCGTCGAACAACTCCGCGCTTTCTATATCTTCCCTCGCCTTTAACGCCAACAAAGTATGTTGTGCGGCTCCTGTATCAGCAAACATAAGCGCAGCTTGAATGTTATCCGCCACTACATCGGCAAGTATTATTAAACTTTGCTCGGTCTGAACTTTGGCCGCGTTTTGTTGCTGCTGAATAATGATGATGGAAAGCACGCCAATCGTCACTAAAATGCCCATCACCATAGACAGTATCATTTTTGCTTTGATTGAGTTCAGCATAAATGCGCCCTCATTGCTTTACTTCTAACGCGAGTTTGAGCACTTTGGCGTTTATATCAAGCCCGGCTCGTTTTAGCTGGGTTTGGTCGATCTTAAATTTCATCCGATTATCGACTTTTACCAATTCAATCATGCCGCCAACACCAACAAATCCTTTGCTTTCAGAAATAGTCAGTACACTTTTATCACGCGCAGCCAATAATACTTTTTGAACTGATTCTGGATTCGTTTGATCAAGATAGACTAATTGACAGCCATTAATATCGTTCTCACTCGTTAAGTGATGGATTTTAATATTACTATCGGCTACTTTTTTACCGGCTAGTCGCTGAAAGCCTGCAGCAAAATCCTTATTGTAATAACAGAACGTTAAATCTTCGGCAGCCAAAGATTCCGGCCATTGGGTAAATTTTGCAAAATTATAGCTCAGCGCCACCTGTAGGTTGATATCAGCCCTGTCCTCACCATAAGACAGAGCGGGAATCAATAACAATAGCCATAAGCTCCATTTCATACCGAAGGCCTATTAGAAGTTATACCGCACTGTTATGCGCGCATTAATTCCCGCGTCTGGCATCCGTACGATCGGGCTGTCACTGCTATTAGCTGTATCAAAGTCACGGTCAAATACGTTATTAACGCGTAACTGAACGTCTAAACCTTTAACTGGTGTAACTGCGGTTAATGCAAGGTTTGAAACAACATTGCTCGAAAAGTTAAACGTTGTACCATCCCATTCTTGATCGTAGCCATCACTTGCGTGCGTTTCCCAAGCGAGGTATAAACTGTCGTTGATAATAGGTCCATCCAGTAAGACTTTAGCATTCCAAACTGGGCTAACGGCCAAACGCTTACCCGAATCGTCC
>JBLIAQ010000038.1:0-11905 GCA_047634535.1 Cycloclasticus sp. | reverse complement strand
GCTAACTGAAGAACTCTCTCAGCTCGCTGCTGAGAATAAAATAGAACATATCGAGCGATCTTTTAAGCCGGGCGATTCACGTTCTTACACCTTGGTTATTTGCGCCACCAATGACCCAGAAATTAACGTTCAGGTGTCTAACGACGCTCAGCAAAATAATATTCCGGTTAACGTTGTAGACCAACCCGAACTGTGTAGTTTTATTTTCCCTTCGATTATCGACCGTTCTCCGGTTACTATCGCCGTTTCCAGCGCTGGCGTCGCCCCCGTTCTTTCACGGATGCTGCGTGCAAAACTCGAAACGCTACTCCCGCACGCCCTGGGCAACCTGGCGGGGTTAGCGGCTAAGTTCCGCCAGGCGGTTAAAGACCATTTTGTAAACGCCGAGCAACGCCGTATTTTCTGGGAAAGTATATTTGATGGTCCAATCGCCGACCTGTGTTATCAAGGGCAAGATAAAAAAGCTGAAGTCGCGCTGCAAGAACGACTAAACCAAACGAATGACACGCCCGCACCTGGAAAGGTTTACCTGGTTGGCGGCGGGCCTGGTGACCCCGAGCTACTGACTCTGAAGGCTTTACGAATTCTCCAGTTAGCAGATATTATCGTTTATGACAGGCTGGTGTCGCCGGCTGTACTTAACCTGGCCCGTAGAGATGCCGAGCGAATTTATGTAGGCAAAAAACGCAGCGATCATAGCGTTCCTCAGGAGAGCATTAACGCCTTACTCATTAAGTTAGCAAAGCAAGGAAAACGTGTCGTCAGGCTTAAAGGGGGGGATCCGTTTATGTTTGGTCGTGGTGGAGAAGAAATAGAAACCCTGGTTGATGAAAATATTGCCTTTGAAGTGGTTCCTGGAATAACCGCAGCCTCAGGCTGTGCCAGTTACTCAGGCATTCCATTAACCCATAGGGATCATGCGCAATCGTGCATGTTTGTCACTGGCCACCTAAAAGATAACACCGTTAATTTAGACTGGGATCAACTGGCAAAGCCCAATCAAACCATTGTTATTTATATGGGTCTAATTGGCTTACGCCAGATAAGCGAAAAACTGATCGCCCGAGGCTTAGCTACCGACACACCGGTCGCCCTTATTCAAAAAGGCACGACAGCTGAACACATGGTCATTATTTCAGATCTAACAAATATTGCGGATAAGATTGATATCATTAAACCAAAACCACCCACCTTGATAATAATTGGTTCCGTCGTCACGCTTCACAACAAACTTAACTGGTTACAATAACAACTATGTCTTTTATAAAAATTGGTCAGCTGAATATCCACTACGAGCATCAGTCTAGTGGCGACATCCCCATTATTTTACTGCACGGAAATTTTGGCAGCTGGCATTATTGGCACTCTTTTTTACAACGTTTACCCGCAGGTTATAACGCTTATGCGCCTGACTTTAGAGGTTGTGGCGACAGCGATGCAAGCAATGATGGTTATGATATAAAAACGCTCAGCCAGGATATTTTATATTTTGCAGACCAGTTAAAACTGGAAAAATTTCATTTAGTAGGACATTCCTTGGGTGGCGCTGTAGCACAAGAACTCGCTGGAAACTCACCTGGTCGCATCCTCACCTTAACGCTGGTTGCACCGGCCCCAGCAAGCGGCTTAAAAACACTACATAAGCCTGCTTTATCTCATTCATTTTTTTCATCTAAGAATATTTTCAACTTTCTCGACAACATCGGTCTGAAAAGAAAAACCCTGGCGGCCGCATTTAAAAAATCAATGCCTGGAATTAAAGAGAACGAAGCCTGTCTTAAGGTACTCGTTGATGATGCGATTAAAATGGATATTAAAGCCTTCGACGGTTTTATAGCCACGCTTCGCACATGGAATGGTAGTGCGTTACTCCAGTACTTCGATTTTCCTGTTTTAATTATGTACGGCGATTTAGACCCCGTCATTCCGTTGCAACCTCTAATTAAGATGCAACAAGGAATAAAAGATTGTCGCTTTTATACGTTTAAGGGTATTGGTCACTCTCCTCAGTTAGAGAACCCATCCGCCTTTAATGCCGTGTTGTCTGAGTTTTTACGCGGCGAAAAACTAGAACCCCCTGTCGACAACAGCATAATGACTACCCCCCCCTCATTAATAAACAAGTTAAAGCTTAAATTTAGACGTTTTTTGAAAAAAATAAACTACCATTGAAGAATGACAAAATTCACCCAACTTCTTACATTAATTTATTTTTTGATTCTACTCTCGGCTTGTCAATATGAAAGCGTTGCCGAGCAAACGTGGACTCATAGTGAGAAAGGGCTTTTTACCGCCTCCTATTCTAAAGATGGTCAATACGTATTAGTGGCCGCCACAGGTGGCCCAGCGCACCTGATTGAGACATCCTCCAACACACCTCTTCACCAATGGCAGCACACCGAAAGTAATGACGGCATCATAGCCTCAGCCATTTCAGCAAATAATAAATTCGCCATAACAGCTGAGAAAAACTCTTTGGCACTTTGGGAAACCGTGAGCGGGAAGATCATCGGTTACTGGGGTTTCCCAACCATTACTGACATCGCCATTTCAGCCGATGGTAAGCGCGCCCTTATCAGCATGGAAAATAACGAGGCTTATTATTTTGACCTGTATTTCGGCAAGGTTATTTACACATTTGAGCACGATGGCATCATTAATACCGTAGCTCTTTCGAACAACGGCGAATACGCCCTTACTGGGGGAAATGACCATCACGCTAAATTATGGAACTTGAAAACAGGACAAGTAACCCAACAATGGAGCCATAGTTTTAAAGTATTTAAGGTCGCCTTATCCGATAACGGACGCTACGCCATGACGAACGCCTCATTACGTAAAACGCGGCTATGGGACACACAAACTGGCGTATTGCTTAGCCAACTTCCAATGAGGTACATGACCGTCTCGGCGGGTGTGTTTTCGCCAGACTCCGAATCGTTACTGACGGGCAGGCCTAATCAACGTATTGACTTATGGGACGTCAAAACGGGCGAGTTGTTAAATACCTGGCTGCCACAACAACGTAATTTTTGGCTGCATGAAACCGCCGTCATTATCGCTCTTGCCTTCTCATCTGATGGGCTATCTTTTTTTAGCGAAGCCACAAACGGCAGCGCACAAAAATGGAAAATTTCAAAAAAATAAACATTTAATTTTTCTTTTGGCCGTGTTTAACCTATAAAAACATGGCTTTCCTTGGTTTACACCATCTGTGTTTTCCGTTTGCTGCTCCAAGCAATTCCAGGCACGCTTTATAACGACATAATTTTCACAAACAAACGGGGCTTAAGCCCCGTTTGTTTAATGCCATTAATCAACGCGGCTAGTTTTTAACACTTAACTCTACACGACGATTTTTAGCTCGACCTTCATTAGTGCCGTTATCAGCAATCGGCTTGCTTTCACCGTACCCGACTGACGTTAACTTATTAGCATCACAGCCATGAGCAATCATAAAGGTACGGACTGATGCGGCACGCCGTTCAGACAAACCCTGGTTATACGCATCTGAGCCACGTGAATCAGTATGCCCATTAATGACTAAATTCACATCTGCGTGGTGCTTATGGTGAATCATTGCAATTGGTAGCAAAATAGCTTTTGCAGATTCTGTTAGCTCAGCTGAAGCGGTGTAAAAGTTCACCCCTTCAAGAACTAACGCCTCCACACAACCCAATTCATTTACTTTTGCACCATGTGCGGAATTTGGACACTGATCTTTATAATCGGCAACGCCATCACCATCGCTATCTAATGTGCAGCCTTTACTATCAACAGCCGCACCTGTTGGGGTGTTTGGACATTCGTCGTGAGTATCTACCACGCCATCACCATCGGTGTCGGGAGCCGGTGGTGCCGTTTCTTCTTGAGCCGCATTGCCACAAATCAAGCCGCCCGTGGTTCCACCTACTACAGCGCCAATCCCTACCTCAGTCGACGCTTCAACAAATGCACCTGCTGCGCCGCCTAGTAAAGCACCCGCGATAGCACAGTTTTGCCAGCTTTCAGTTTCAACCGTAGCACAGCCTGCAGACAATATAGACGCTACCATTATCGCTGTGATTTTTTTATACATGCTCATTCGCCTCTCCATTTTAATCATTAGTTAAATTCGTTCCCTATCTAATAATTTTATCCTAAACGCTTTAAACGTCAATAAAAGCACTAAAGGTAATTACAAGCGTTTTTTGCAGCATGCTTAATGCTTAATGCTTAATGCTTAATGCTTAATAAAATTTGTCATAAAAATAAAGCTATTAGTTTAGTAGGTACTGTTGAACTCAAATTTTTAATGCACAAAAAAAACGGGGCCGAAGCCCCGTTTTTCAACTTAAAAACCAAACTATTTAACGCTTAATTCCACGCGACGGTTTTCAGCTCGCCCTGCTTTAGTCGCATTATCTGCAATCGATTTTACTTCACCATAACCAATAGCTGTTAATTTACTCGCGTCACAACCTTGAGCCACCATAAACGCACGCACTGCTTCGGCACGTCGTTGAGATAAGCCTAAATTGTACGCAGCAGGTCCTTGCGAATCTGTATGCCCACCGATAAGCAAGTTAACGTCAGCATGGTGCAGTTTGTGGTTAGCGGCAACCGGAATCAAAATCGCTTTTGCTTCTTCTGTCAGTACAGCTGAATCAAAATGGAAATTAACGCCTTTAAGAACTAGCGGCTTCACACAACCTAGCTCATTAACTTTCGCACCTGGTGCAGAGTTAGGGCACTCGTCTTTGTAGTCAGGAACACCATCGCCATCACTATCTAAAGGACAACCTTTAGCGTTTACCGCAACACCTGATGCAGTATTTGGACATTGATCAAGACTGTCTACAACACCATCTCCATCGCTATCTGCTTCTGGAGTCGGTTTAACAACTTTTTCATCCGCCATTAAAGCGCAAATTGTTCCACCTATAATCGCTCCGCCCAACGCGCCTACTGCTGTATCACGTGCATCTTTATCTCCGTCTTCGAAGACGCCTACCACCCCACCCATCGCTGCTCCTGCGATGGCACAGTTTTTCCAATCATCGGTTTCTACACTTGCACAACCCGTAACTAACAGGGCTACTGCAGCAATAGTCGCCATCTTTTTAATTATTTCCATTACTTGCTCCATTTTGAATTATTGATTATAAATCCGTACCTGTAAATCTTACCCCTAAAACAACAAAGGTCAATATATTAAACTACAAAACCACGCTTATTTTAGCTTGTGTTTGCTTATACCGCAGCGTTTACATTGACTCACCGTCACCAATCGACCTTGTTTGACGTCAAAAACTTGTTGTTTATCTATCAACCAATTGTGATGCCCATTTCTACATAGGGTGTCACCTTTATGCTTTTCAGACAATTTCTTCTTTTTAAATACTAGTATTTCAGCCATTCATTTTGTAAGAATTTATTCTAACTTTTAGCGGAAAGGAGTTTATACGAACAAACCTGAACGATTAATGAATATAAGGGTAGAAAAGCCTTCTAAATAAAGCCGTCAACCGCTAAATATTAATCTGCCGGGATATATTCACTAAATTTCGTTAGCCCTGTCTCTGAGAACGTACTTTTGAATTTTCCCCGTTGACGTTTTCGGTAATGCACCAAAAATAACTAATTTAGGCACTTTGTAATGCGCCAGGTTATCTCTGCAAAAAGCAATCATTTCTTTTTCTGACGCATGAAAGCCTTCTTTCAACGTGACAAAGGCGCACGGTTTTTCACCCCATGTTTCATCGTTCTTGGCGACAACAGCCGCTTCCAATACTGCTGGGTGACGATATAAAACAGACTCCACTTCAAGTGTGGAAATGTTTTCTCCGCCAGAAATAATAATATCTTTCGAACGATCTTTTATTTCTATGTAACCATCTTCATGCCAAACGGCTAAATCACCGGAATGGAACCACCCCCCCTTAAACGCTTCCTCCGTCGCGGTTGGATTTTTCAGGTAACCCTTCATCACAATATTTCCACGCATAAATACCTCACCTATACTTATGCCATCCTTAGCCATCGGCTCTAGCGTGTCCGGATCGGCGACCATTAACTCTTCCAGCATGGTGCTCCTAACCCCTTGCCGCGCTGCCAGTGCTCCGCGCTCGTCTAGCGGCAGATCGTCCCACTCGTTTTGCCAGGCACAAACCGTGCAGGGGCCGTAGGTTTCGGTTAAGCCATACACGTGCCTTACCTTAAAGCCCATCGATTCCATGTTTTGAATGACCGTCGCAGGTGGCGCTGCTCCAGCCGTCATCACTTTTACACCGCGCTCAAGGCCCTGTTTGTATTTTTCAGGGGTATTGATTAGCATCGTTAAAACAGTCGGAGCACCACAGAAATGGTTTACTTTTTCTGACTTTAGTAACTTAAATATGGTCTTAGGTAGCACACTGCGCAAGCAGACATTGGTTCCAGCCGACGCGGCGACACTCCAGGGAAAACACCAGCCATTACAGTGAAACATAGGTAACGTCCATAGATAGGTCGGGTGATTACCCACGTCCCAGGTCAGCAGATTACTAAGCGCATTTAAATAGGCACCCCGATGATGATACACCACCCCTTTCGGGTTGCCGGTAGTTCCCGACGTATAGTTCAATGTGATCGACTGCCACTCATCTTCAGGTGAACGCCATGCAAAGTTATCGTCACCTTCCTCAATCAATCGTTCATATTCCACGCTACCGATCGGGGCATTGGCATCGAAACTTGCGTCCTCAACGTCCACAATAAAAGGGGACGCCTGCATTTCTTTTAATGCCGCCGCCATCGTCAGGGAAAATTCGCTATCAATAAAAACCAGCTTACTTTCGGCATGCTCCAGTTGAAAAGCCACAGAAGCGGGATCCAACCGAGTGTTAATCGAGTGCAGCACGGCACCTAACATAGGTACGGCAAAATGCAGCTCGAACATCGCGGGAATATTTGGCAGCATCGCAGAAACCGCGTCGCCTTTCCCAATGCCCCGTCTGGATAATGCGGAGGCTAATTTTACGCAACGCTGGTAGGTTTCTGCCCAGGTTATTCGCTGTTCGCCATGGACACAAGCGAGTTTATCCGGGTATACGTCTGCCGCCCTTTTTAAAAAGCTAAGCGGTGAAAGCGCCGTGTAATTTGCCAAGTTTTTATCTAACGATAGGTCAAAGAGATTCATACTGCAGGGCCTTTAATTTAGTTGTTTTTAAAATATTACCACGACCTCGAGCGTCTAAACACATAGAAAACCCACGCTAACGTGGGTTTCAAGTTCAAGTGCCAGGCGTTAAAACCTAACGACTTATAATATCAAGTCTTCACTCGGATCCATAACTGTATCCCCACCAGCCATAATCGCTGGAGCCAAACCGTGAACGCGCGGTAATAACTTAGTCGCAAAGAATTTGGCGGTAGCTAGCTTACCTTGATAAAACGCTCCGGCCTGAGCCGTGGCTACCTTGCTCGCACGTAACCAATAATAACCCAACGTGACCAAACCAAATAGCTGCAAGTAATCAACCGCGGCGGCGGCGGCGTCATTGGGGTTATTTGCTTTAGACTCAAGCAACCAGCTCGTCGTTGTTTCTAGCACCGTCAATGCCTCAGCTAATGGTTTAGCAATAAAATCCACCTCGACGCTAGCAGATTTCAGCTCAGCGCTGACATCGGCAAAAAAGTCTTTCGGTAACTTACCCGCGGCCATTGATAATTTTCGTCCAATCAAATCCATCGCTTGAATGCCATTGGTGCCTTCATAAATGCAAAATATTTTGCTGTCGCGTAAATTCTGTTCCATCCCATTTTCACGAATATAACCGTGTCCACCATACACTTGCACGCCTAAGCCGGTCACTTCCACACCAGCATCGGTAATGAACGCTTTACAAATGGGTGTCATCAGGTCGACGCGCTCTTTAGACTGTGCGCGCAGCGTTTCATCTGGGTGGTTTTCGGATAGATCCACGTGTTTTGCCGTGTCATAGGCCATCATTCGACAACCTTCTGTCAGCGCCTTCATGGTCATTAACATCCGGCGAACATCCGGGTGTACGATAATCGTATCGCTATCAAACGAAGATTCTGCTTTACGCGTTAATGGACGACCCTGTTTACGTTCTTTCGCGTAGTTGATCGCATTCTGCGTCGCACGCTCAGCTACGCCAAGCCCCTGAAGACCGACCATTAAACGTGCGGCATTCATCATAACGAACATATTTTGAATGCCTTTATTGAGTTCACCCACGAGATAACCCTTCGCATCATTGAAATTCAACACGCAGGTACACGATCCGTGAATACCCATTTTTTCTTCTATGCTGGCGCACTCGACAGGGTTACGCTCACCGAGCGAACCATCGTCATTGATCAAATACTTAGGCACGACAAACATGCTAATACCACGAATTCCTGCTGGCGCATCCGGCATTCTAGCCAACACCAAATGAATGATATTGTCTGTTAAGTCGTGCTCACCCGCCGTAATGAATATTTTATTCCCTTCTATTAAATAGCTACCATCTTCCTGAGGCGAGGCCTTAGTTCTAACTTGACCCAGGTCACTGCCAGCTCCTGATTCTGTCAAGCACATCGTTCCACTCCAGTCGCCCAAACTCAAGTGACTCATATAGGTGTCTTTTTGCTCTTGCGTGCCATGTGCTTTTAACGCTTCATAAGCTCCATTGCTGAGGCCTGGGTACAGAGAAAACGCCGCATTTGCACCCGAAAGCATATCGGTCACCGCGGTGGCCAGGGCGTAAGGCAAGCCTTGTCCGTCGTACTTAATATCTTTATCTAAACCCGTCCAACCACTTTCCGCATAGGCTTTATACGCCTCTTTAAACCCAGTCGGCGTCGTCACTTCACCATTATTTAAGTGCGCACCTTCTGCGTCAGCCGATTCATTCAGCACGCCAATGGTGCTATCGATTTGCTTCGCAGCTTCATCTAATACTCCATTGACGATATCCGGCGTAGCCTCGGCAAATTTTTCTATTTCTGTTAATGAATCGATATTAATTATTTCGTTTAACACGAAGCCTATATCACGAACGGGGGCTTTATACGTAGCCATACTTTCTCCAGAATTTTTACTTGAATATTTAAACAGGATAATAACAAATTTTTACCCTCCTATTTTAAAACAAAAAAAAGGCCGGGAACCCGGCCTTTCTTATATTTAACGCTAAGTGTTTAACTTTTGTGTAATTTAAACACCCATAGAGAGCCGCCCTGATTAAGGGTGTTGATACGTTTTGCAACGTCACCACCCCAAAGTGGAACGGCACCACCCCAGCCACTCGGTACCGCGATGTACTGCTCTCCATCCATTTCCCAGGTTACAGGTATGCCCACGATGCCCGAACCGGTTTGGAATCTCCAGAGCAATTCACCGGTTTTTGCGTCCAAGGCATTAAGGTAACCCTCTGGCGTTCCAAAGAATACCAGGTTACCACCAGTGGTCAGCACACCACCCCATAACGGCGCGTTATTTTTGTATTCCCAAATCCATTTGCCCGTTTTAGGGTCAATGGCTCTGAGGGCGCCGATATAGTCTTCGTACAATGGCTTAATGGTGAACCCAGCACCCATGTACGCGGCACCTTTTTTATACGTAGCGGGCTCGTTCCAAATGTCCATTCCCCATTCATTCGATGGCACATAAAACAAATCCGTTTCGGGGTTGTACGCCATTGGCATCCAGTTTTTACCACCTAAGAACGACGGTACTGCAAAAGCAGACGTACCTTTTTTGCCGTCTGCCTTAGCAGGATCGCCCGGGCGTGCACCAGCTGTTTCAATGGGACGTCCTGTTTTAAGGTCCACACCCGTTGCCCAAGTCTGACGTGTAACAAATGGATTCGCTGAAATTAATTTACCGTTAACTCGGTTAATAACGTAGAAAAAGCCATTCCTGTCTGCTTTAGCTCCTGCTTTAATCACTTCACCATCTTTTTTTAGATCAAAAGAGACGAATTCATTCACGCCATCAAAATCCCACGCCTCATTCGGTGTGGATTGATAATGCCAAACTAATTTGCCGGTATCTGGATTGATCGCAACCGTTGAAGATGAAAACAGGTTATCACCAGGACGCATATGGGCATTCCAGGGAGCCGGGTTACCCGTTCCAAAGAAGATAAGGTCAACTTCAGCGTCATATGTTCCACCCAACCAGGTAGCAGAGCCGCCATTTTTCCACATATCTCCGGGCCAGCTTGCATTTCGAACACCCGAAATACCATTTTCCTGTTTTACGCCGTCTTCCCAGATGTAACCCATATTGCCTTCAACTACGGGACGAATCCACCGCATTTCACCGGTCAGAGCATCACGGGCCTCTACGCGCCCGGTTACGCCAAACTCACCACCTGACACACCCGTTACCACGTTACCTTTTACGATAAGGGGCGCCGCCGTCATAGAATAACCAGCCTTATAGTCGTCGACTTTTGCCTTCCAAACGACTTTACCAGTTTCCTGACTTAGGGCGACGATCTTCGCATCCAGTGTGCCAAAAATAACCAAATCGCCATACAGCGCTGCACCACGGTTAACAACATCACAACAAGGAAGAATACCGTCCGGAAGCCGGTGATTGTATTCCCATATCTCCTGGCCCGTTCTTGCATCCACCGCAAATAACCGCGAGTATGACGCTGTAACAAAAATTCGACCGTTATAAATAACGGGCTGCGCTTCTTGGCCTCGTTGCTTTTCTCCACCAAAAGAAAATGACCACGCCGGCACTAAATCTTTCACCGTCGCTGCATTTATCTTATCCAACGGGCTATAGCGCTGAGCTTTTGTACCAATACCGTAAGACACGACGTTTTGCGTATTGACGGCATCGTTAAGAATATCGTCATCCGTCACGCCCTTGCTAACAGCTTCTTGTGTTTGCACCTTATCTACTGCAATTACCCGGGGCTCCTCTTTGTCACCGCAGGCAGTAACGGCCAACGCCACTAAAATACAGGCCCAAATTGTTTTTTTGTTTAGCATTTCCTTATCACTCCGAATCGTTCATTTATTATCGCAACTTACCGGCTAAGCCTAATAAGTACTTAGGATGGCGAGGCCGCGTGTAAAACCCTTCAGTACTTCTTCAAATTTTACGCTCGAAACTCCCCGTTTTTATTTTTTATCAAATATTAACTGAGATTTTAATGTGAAATACTGCTGGTCGAGTTTAACATAAAGACCTTTTCACTCAAGACCTTTAAGATATGAGCAAACTCATCTATAGCGACCTTGGTAACGGCATTAGCTGCATCGACTCTCAATACGTACGCGCCGGTTTAGCCAGCTGTTATTTAATCGAACAAAATAACCACGCTGCGTTTATTGACGTTGGAACAAACTATACCGTCCCATTGTTACTCGAACTGCTTGAGAAGAAAAACATCCCGCTGGAAAATGTAGATTACGTCATTCCCACCCACGTGCACCTCGACCACGCTGGAGGTGCCGGTAGTCTTATGCAGCAGCTTCCCAACGCGCAACTCATTATCCACCCTCGTGGCGCAAGACATATGATAGACCCCAGCCGGCTGCAGGCCGGGGCGTCTGCCGTCTATGGCGCAACTGAGTTTAAAAAGCACTACGGCGACTTAATTCCTATTTACGAAGACCGCGTCACTCAAGCCGACGATGGCTTTAGCATCAACTTTCAGGGCAGAAAACTTGAGTTCATTGACACCCCCGGCCACGCTAAACACCATTTCTGCATCATCGACAAATCCAGCAAAGGCATGTTTACCGGCGACACCTTTGGCGTCGCTTACCCCGAGCTGACTGTAAACGGGCGGCCTTTTATTTTCCCTCCCTCATCGCCCGTGGATTTCGACCCCGACGACTGGCTAGCTTCCATCGACAAATTAATGGCAACGGGCTGTGACCGAGCCTACCTGACTCATTACAGTAG
>JBLIAQ010000037.1:0-12093 GCA_047634535.1 Cycloclasticus sp. | reverse complement strand
GACACGTCTAATTGCGCCAATTCGTTCTTGACCCGATCGGGTTGCGCGCCTTCTTTGTCCATCTTGTTCACCGCAACGATCATCGGCACCCCAGCCGCTTGAGCGTGCTCAACGGCTTCTTTTGTTTGTGGCATCACACCATCATCCGCGGCAACAACCAAAATAACCAGGTCTGTTACTTGCGCTCCACGCGCGCGCATCGCTGTAAAAGCGGCGTGTCCAGGTGTATCAATAAAGGTCACCATGCTGCTGCCCTGCTTAACGCGGTAAGCGCCAATATGCTGCGTAATGCCACCAGATTCGCCCGCGGCTACGCGGCTTTTACGGATGTAATCGAGCAATGATGTTTTACCGTGATCGACGTGTCCCATAATAGTAACAACGGGGCCACGAGGCGTTTCAACGCCATCGGCCTGAATAACATCTGCTAGCATTTCAGCCTGAATGTCTTCATCACTTCGTAGTACCACGTTATGACCCATTTCTTCAACAACGATAGCAGCAGTTTCCTGGTCCAGAGGCTGGTTTATAGTAGCCATGGTACCCAGGCCCATCAATGTTTTAATAACCTCTCCAGCTTTAACCTTCATGCGCTGTGCAAGGTCGGAAACAATAATGCTTTCCGAAATTTCTACGTTGTAAGTGATTGCTTTAGTCGGTACTGCAAATCCGTGCTTATTACCAGATTCGAGACGGATATCTCGTGATCGACTAGGGCCTTTTTTCTTACGTCTGCCTTTTTTAGAATCAACGTGGAGGATTCGTTCGTTAGGCTTGGTCGTTGTCGCGCCTTTCTTTTTATCTGGCTTGCGAGCGACCTCTTTGCTTGACTTAGCCTGTTTCGCCGCTGCTTCAGCTATTTTTTGCTTATTTAGCTCGTCCGCGCTAATAACAGTTTCAGTTTCTATAACTTCTGCTGCTTTAGGCTCGACGTTTTTAGGTTCCGCCTCTTTTGTTGCCGCTTTTTCTGCTTCTAATCTTGCGGCCTCTTCAGCTTCTTTTTCAGCGTCTAATCTGGATTGCTTTTCAGCCTCAATCTTGTTTTTCTCTTCAAGTTGCTTACTCAGTCTTCCCTGTTCTTTTTCACGTGCCGCACCTTTTTCCTGCACGAGTTTTTGATGTTCTTCACCGGCTCTTTTAGCCTCTTCAAACTCTTCAGCAGTTAAACCTGAGGCAAGCTCTGCCGCCGAACGCCCTAAACTTTTCTTTTTACGAACTTCAATACTGACAGACCCACTGGTATTCCTGCCCTGACTCGGTTGCTTGAGTTCAGTCACCGTCATTTTACGCTTAAGCGTCATTTTCTTTGGCACTGCAATATCTGTTTTAGCCTTACCGTGACTTTCTCTAAGATGAGCTAATAACTTCAGCTTATCGGCCTCAGTTAGTGTTGAAGTAGTCTTTTTCCCCTTCACACCCGCGTCTTTAAGTTGCACCACTAACTTTTCAGCCGTAGTGCCCACAACTTTAGCTAACTGTTGAACTGTCGTGTCTGCCATGCTTCTCTCTCCGGTGTTTATTGCTTACTCAGCGAACCAAGGTTCACGTGCTGTCATAATCAGCGCAGTAGCACGCTCAAGGTCAATATCGACCAATTCAATTAATTCGTCTGTCGCCAGGTCAGCTAAATCTTCTCTGCTAACCACGTCTTTACTGGCTAATTTGAAGGCTAACTCGCGGTCCATCCCTTCCATATCGAGTAGGTCTTGCGCAGGCTCGTGATCTTCCAGTTCCTCTTCAGAAGCTATCGCTTTAATGAGTAAGGCATCTTTTGCACGCTGCTGAATTTCTTCAGCAATATCTTCATCAAATTCATCAATCGCCACTAATTCTTCCAGCTCGATAAAACCGATCTCTTCAACCGTAGTAAAGCCTTCCTGAACTAGAATCAAAGCGACGTCTTCGTCTACATCCAGATCAGCCATCAGCTGTTTTACGTAAGCATCTGCTTCTGTCGTACTCTGTTCGTCTGCTTGTGTTTCGCTCATTACGTTTAACGACCAGCCCGTTAATTCACTGGCCAATCGAACGTTCTGCCCACCACGGCCTATCGCTTGCGACAAACTTTCGTCTCTAACCGATACATCCATGCTGTGATTATCTTCATCGACAACAATTGATACGACTTCAGCCGGTGACATGGCGTTAATGACGAACTGAGCTTCATTTTCGTCCCATAAAATAATGTCTACGCGTTCGCCTGCTAATTCATTAGATACGGCCTGTACGCGAGATCCACGCATACCTACACAAGCACCCACTGGGTCTAAGCGTTGGTCGCGACTTCTAACGGCAATTTTAGCGCGCGAACCCGGGTCACGAGCTGCGCCTATGATTTCGATTAAACCATCGCCAACTTCAGGCACTTCCAGGTTAAACAATGCAATCAATAAATTTGGTGAACTCCGAGTGACCGTCAATTGTGGACCGCGCGTTACTTCTTCCACTTCTTTCAAATAACCACGAATTCTGTCACCTACACGAACGGGTTCGCGAGGAATCATTTCTTCACGAGGTATGATCGCCTCGGCCGTTCCTTCAAGATCAACGAACACACTACCGCGTTCAATGCGCTTAACAACACCCGTTATTAATTCGCCTACTTTGTTTTTGTAGTGCTCATAAACTTTTCTACGTTCGGCTTCCCTTACTTTTTGTACGATAACCTGCTTTGCAGCTTGCGCGCCAATACGGCCAAAATCTGCTGACGCGATAGGCTCTTCAATAAAGTCACCAACGACTAACTCAGCGTCTTTTTTTATCGCATCTTCAAGTAAGATTTGCGCCTCAGGTTTCTCCAGGCCACCTTCAAATTCAGCGTCCCCCTCAACCACTTCCCAACGGCGGAAAGACTCGTAATCACCGGTTTTTTGATCGATAGCAACACGGGCATCAATATCTTCTCGGTATAACTTCTTTGTCGCCATTGCCAATGCGGCTTCGATTGCTTCAAAAAGAACCCCACGATCAATTTCTTTCTCGTTAGAAACAACGTCTACAACCATTAAAATTTCTTTATTAGCCATTTTTAATCCTGAATAATCATTTAATAATTAACAACCAGTTTTGCTTTTTTTATACGAGAAAATGGAATTTCAATTTCTTCGTCATCGACGTGCAAATGAACTATCTCATCTTTTACGTCCAGTATGTTACCGGTAAATCGACGTTGACCTTCAAGGGTCGACTGACTCAACTCCAGCTTCACAAGCGAACCTTTAAAACGCGCAAAATCCTCTACGCTAAACAATGGACGCTCCAGACCTGGCGATGAAACTTCCAGCGTATACTGACCACTAATAGGGTCTTCCACATCTAACACACCACTTATTTGGTGGCTCACCTTTGAACAATCACCTACCAAAATGCCATTTTCCGAGTCAATATACACACGTAAAACAGACGATTTACCTTGTCCAGAAAACTCAGCCCCCACGAACTCATAACCCAGTCCTGTGATAGCTGGCTTTATTAGATCTAATATTTTAGCTGGTGCTTGATTCATTTTTTAACCATTACATACAAAAAAAGGGCCTACGGCCCATATATCAACTTCAATTTTCACCTTCCACTTCTAGATGAAAGGTTACTAAATGGCCTAAATAAAAATACCCCTAACGGGGCACCTATTAAAACGTTGGTAGCGGGGGCAGGATTTGAACCTACGACCTTCGGGTTATGAGCCCGACGAGCTACCATGCTGCTCCACCCCGCATCCATTTATCAGGAGGATGTTACTGGAATATCATCCTTTTTACAATCTAAAACGCATTTAATTTATTATTTAAGTCGGTTTATTTTTTTAAATAAGTCCCAACGTAAAGTGCAAACACGCGGCGGCCATTAAAGCCGCTACTACATCGTCCAACATAATGCCTACACCGCCGCTCACGTGACGGTCTAACCAGTTAATAGGCCACGGTTTTAAAATGTCGAACAACCTGAAAAAAACAAACCCCAGTATTACGTTTTGCCAGGAAAAGGGGACCCAGTACATCGTTAATAAGTAGCCCACTATTTCATCCCAAACAATGCCACCGTGATCGTGCACACCGATATCCTTCGCGGCTTTGCCACAAATCCAGATACCCAGTACCGCAGTCAGCACTAACACCGCTAAATACCAACTTTCAAAAAACCGAATCAAGCAGTAATACATCGGTATAGCAGCCAGAGTACCCATCGTTCCTGGCGCTTTTTTTGCCAGTCCAGATCCAAAGCCAAACGCCAGCATTTGGACCGGGCTCACTAACAACTGTTTAAATGAAGGCGTTTTAGTCATTAAAATGTTGATAACCTTTGTCGAGGACCACCGTGCTGCCCGTTGATTTTTTTACTCTAAGCCCCAGCTTTTTTTCAATAACGCCAATTTTAGTTATTTTATAAGACGAAAATTCTTGCATTGATTCAATCTTCAATCGCTCAGGAGCCGTAAAGCATAATTCATAATCGTCACCCGTTGAATAGGGCCACAGCTCATCATCCAGCTTCAATATATGCTCTTGAACAGATGGCGTTAAGGGTAAAGCATTGTGTTCAATCGTCGCACCTACCCCACTCAAGCTAAGGATATGGTTTAAGTCGGCGGACAATCCATCCGACACATCAATACACGAAGTCGCCACAGTCAACAGGGCCTCGCCCAGTGAAACACGTGGCACTGGTGTTAAATAGCTTACGAGGTCTGCATCATTTAGATCACTAACGCCTAACCGGGCCTTCTGCAAACCCAGTCCGGCATTGCCGATATAACCTGAGACATAGACACTATCGCCCACGTTTGCAGTAGAGCGTGTCAAGCGTTGATTTTTCGCCAGTAGCCCCATAATCGTAATCGTAATTGAAAGCGGCCCGCGGGTGGTATCCCCGCCAATTAGCCGTAATGAATGTTTTTCAGCTAAGGCAAAGAACCCCTTACTAAACGAGGACAACCATGGTTTATCTATGCTGGGCAAGGTGATCGCCAAAGAAACCCAGGCCGGGGTAGCGCCCATTGCGGCCAGATCGCTCAAGTTCACCGCTAAAACCTTATGACCCAACAGCGTAGGATCACTATTAGCTAAAAAATGCACTCCTTCAACCAGGGTATCGGTACTAACGGCCAACTGCTTAGAGTCAGGTATATCGAGCACCGCGCAATCATCACCAATGCCAACGATTGGGGGAATTCCGACATCAGATGCCAGCGTAAAATATTCCTTTATTATTGAAAACTCAGACGCTGGCATAACACCGTCTATTAACCCGTATTTTTCTTCACGTTATTTCTAGCCTTTATCTCGACTGCTCTATTTTTTTGCGCTAGCTTATCCATAATGCTATTGACGTAGGCGTGGCTTTTTTCAGAGCCGAAGTTTTTCGCTAAATTAACCGATTCGTTAATGATGACCCGATAGGGCACCTCCGGCTTGAACAACAATTCATAGGTACCCAGGCGTAAAACAGCTTTTTCAATCGGATCAATTTTTTCAAAATCACGCGAGGTGAATTCACTTATGGCCAGGTCCAGCTCGCTTAATTTATCAATAGTGCCCCTCAACAGTAGTTGAAAGTAGGCCTTATGAAATTTAGGCATCTCAAGATCGTTTTCATATTGCTGGCAAAGCCCACTTAAACCCTGCTCGGTCACCTGCCATTGATACAGCGCCTGAAGGGCTACTTGTCGAGCACTGCTTTTAGGTGAACTCATTCGGCGTCTATCACCTTAAACAAGTTAACCATTTCAATCGCCGACATGGCCGCTTCAGCACCTTTGTTTCCAGCTTTGGTTCCAGCGCGTTCTATAGCTTGTTCGATAGAATCGACGGTCAATACACCAAAAGCAATGGGGGTATCAGACTGCAGAGATACTGTCGCCAAACCTTTTGTGCACTCGCCCGCTACGTGTTCGAAATGCGGCGTTCCACCACGAATAACAGCGCCCAAGGCAATAATGGCGTCGTACTTTCCTTTTGCAGCCAGTCGCTGTGCAGCTAATGGCATTTCAAAAGCACCCGGTACTTTTACAATATCGATATTTTGTATTGTCGCACCATGTCTCACCAGGGTATCAATAGCACCGCCTTCTAGCTGCTCAACAATAAAACTGTTAAAGCGAGCGACCAATAGACAGAATCGCGCATCGCGAACCATCATATTACCTTCAATTATTTTTGCGTCTGACATAAAAAAACCTGTGTTAATGTGTATTTTAAAAAGCGAATCGGAATAAAACTTATTTCATTCAAACGAAACTAATGCTCTGTGGGTATAAAAAGATGCCGCTAGTATATCAGTGTTCAGGCTCGCTAATCCAAAGAGACGTGCTCAACGATTTCTATATCAAAACCCGCCAGCCCGGTATATTTTATCGGCGTACCCAACAGCTTTAATTTTTTAATACCCAGCTCAGTCAGTATTTGACAACCAACGCCCACCGACCGAGAGTCGACAACGGGCTGAGAAATCGGTTGCGCCACGCCCTTGTCTTTTAACTCTTGCTCATGAATATACTCGACGATGGACTGGTTATCTTCCTGATTACGAATAAGAATCAACGCACCGCGACCTTCTTCAACGATTTTACGCATCGCATTAGGCAGCGGATAATATTCAACCCCTTTAGCGTGCAGCAAATCCGCCAGAGTGCTTTTTGCGCTTACCCTAACCATCACCGGTTCTTCGGTATTAACATCACCGTAGGTTAACGCCAAATGAAGCTTATTATCCACCTGGTCTTGAAACGCGTGCAGTTTGAAATCGCCGAATTCTGTGGGGTAGTTGCAACTACTCACTAACTCGATGGTTTTTTCATTCTGAATGCGATAATGGATCAGGTCGGCAATGGTACCAATCTTCAAATCGTGCTTTTCGGCGAATAGCACTAAATCATCACGTCGCGCCATGGTGCCGTCGTCGTTCAGAATTTCAACAATTACCGCCGCAGGCTCAGAACCCGCAAGCCGCGCAAGGTCACAGCCGGCTTCGGTATGACCCGTACGATTTAACACCCCACCTGGTTGCGCCATCAGCGGGAAAATATGCCCCGGTTGAACGACGTCATTGGGACTGGCATCGGGCTTAACCGCCGCCAAAATTGTTTTTGCTCTATCGGCTGCCGAAATACCCGTGGTAACACCTTCGGCTGCTTCGATCGACACCGTGAAATTCGTTGAATACGCCGCCTGATTATCATTCACCATCAAGGGTAAACGCAGTTGCTGGCATCGTTCGCGCGTCAGGGTTAAACAAATTAAGCCACGCCCGTAGCTGGCCATAAAATTGATGTCCTGTGGGCGAACGTGCTCGGCGAGCATCAAAAGATCCCCTTCATTTTCGCGGTCTTCGTCATCCATAATGATGACGATTTTGCCCTGTTTCAGGTCTTCTATAATTTCTTGCGTGCTATTCATATCATGCGATTCAGGCTTTAACGGCGAGTATTGTAGCCGATTCGGTCAATCATCTATTTGTATTATTTAACAAATCCGCTATTTTCGAGTAGTTTTTTATAATCTACGGCTGTGTTGCCCTGCGTATTCCCCATCATCAAACGCTCCAGGTATCGCGCTATCACGTCCACCTCAAGGTTCACCCAGTCACCCACATGGGTCTTGCCGAGGCTGGTTTTATCCAGGGTATGCGGAACGATATTGACTGAGAACGACACATCATCGACGCTATTCACCGTTAAGCTGATACCATCAATGCAAATGGATCCTTTTTGCGCGACATAACGAGCAAGTTCTGGGGGAACGCTAAACGTAAAACGAACAGAACGCGCGTCTGCTTTTTTTTCTAGCACCTGCCCAACGCCATCTACGTGCCCGCTGACCAGGTGCCCACCCAACCGTGTTTGCGCCTGCAATGCGCACTCAAGATTAACCGCCAAACCCGCTTTAATACGACCCATAGTCGTCGTCGACAGCGTTTCGTTAGAAACATCCGCCACAAATTGCCCAGACGTTAATTCAATCGCCGTTAGACACACGCCATTGACCGCAATGCTATCACCCAGCTTGGCGTCGCTTAAATCCAGATCATGCGTCGCCACTGTTAAACGAACGTCTCCCTGACGTTGCTCGACGCGCTTTATCTTACCTATAGCCTGAATAATTCCGGTAAACATTGATAACCCTCTTCTAACGCCCTAATTTAGTTTTATAGCTCAGCTTTATATCACCGCCTATAGTATCCATACTCATCAAATTTAATTGAATTCTATCCGCCAGATGCGTTAAATCGGGCATTGCAAATGCAGCGCGAGCACCTGAACCGAGTACGCTCGGCGCGATATAAACAATCAATTCATCGATCATCCCAGTATTTATACAGGCACCATTTAACACAGCACCCGCTTCTATCAACACACTATTAATCGCTTGCGCAGATAGCCACTTTTGCACCTCGCGTAAATCTACGTGACCCTTCTTATCTGCCGGCAGTACATCAACGCGGCAGCCCGCTTTTCTTAGTGCCTTCGCCCTATTGCTATCGGTACTGCAGGTTAATATGGTCGTATTCACTTCCCCACTCAATATAGCCGCATCCAGTGGTGTTTGTAATTTTGAGTCAACGACGATAATACGCGGTTGACTAACCTGGCTTTCGTCCAGCCCATCTCTCGCCGTTAATTGCGGATCATCGGCCAAAATGGTTCCGACGCCGGTTAGTAAGGCATCACTTTGCGCGCGTAAAAGGTGTACGTCCTGCCTTGCCAAAGGCCCCGTTATCCATTTGCTTTCACCAGAGGCCATCGCGGTTTTACCGTCTAAACTCATCGCCACTTTGCTGATGATATGCGGCTTTCCATGCTTCATTTTATGACAGTAATCTTTATTTAACTCTTCCGCTTGTGCTTTTAATAAGCCAGTCTCTACGGTCATTCCAGCGTCACGCAACTTTGCTAACCCTTTGCCAGCGACTAGCGGGTTAGGGTCTTGCATGGCGACCACCACGCGAGTTATAGACGCCTTGATTAACGCGTCAGCGCAAGGCGGGGTTCGGCCGTAATGGCTGCACGGTTCAAGCGTGACGTACGCGGTGGCATTGTTTGCAGACACGCCTGCCTGTCTTAGCGCATTGACTTCTGCGTGCGGTTCGCCTGCTTTTTCGTGCCACCCCTCACCTACAATTTGACCCGCCAGAACAATAACGCAACCGACACTAGGGTTTGGTTTGGAACTGTAGCGACCACGTTCAGCCAGCTCTAATGCGCGAGCCATAAAATGTTTATCGTCAGGCGTGAACGTCATGATCAACGCCTACTTCTTGCCCACAACAGCACTAAACGTCAGCTGCTCGTTTTTTCCTTCTTTCTCTAAAGCATCAATGACCTCTCTAAAGGCATTTATATCTTCAAAGCTTTTATACACTGAGGCAAATCGAACGTAGGCGACGTGATCCAGATTTTGCAACTCGTCCATCACCAGCTCGCCGATTTTTAACGACGGCACTTCGCGCTCGCCTAAAGAAATTAGGCGTTTTTTAATACGGCTTATCGTTGCCTCAATCGCTTCGCTATTGACCGGTCTTTTTTCCAGCGCGCGCAACACACCTGCGCTTAGCTTTTCTTCCCAAAAAGGTTCTCGAACGCCATCACTCTTCACTACTCTTGGCAGGTTAAGCTCGGCAGTTTCAAAGGTCGTAAAACGCTCTTTACACTTCACACATTCGCGTCGCCGGCGCACGCTATCACCTTCACCTGCCAGGCGCGAATCTATTACCCGCGTATCGTTATCACTACAAAAAGGACATTGCATAGCGCTCTTAAAACTCCGTTAGGCGTAAACAGGAAGTCGCTTACAAATAGCCAAAACGTTTTGTTTAACGGTCTGCTGTACACTTTTGTTTTCAACGTCATCTAAAATATCGCACATCCAGCCCGCTAAATCCTTACTGTCTTGCTCGTTAAAGCCACGCGTTGTAATCGCGGGTGAGCCCAATCTGATTCCACTGGTTACAAACGGTGATTGCGGATCATTCGGCACCGAATTTTTATTGGTGGTGATATTGGCTTCTTCCAGTGCTGCTTCTGCCACTTTACCGGTTAAGCCTTTATCCACTAAATCAACTAAGAAAAGATGGTTATCTGTACCACCAGAAACGATGTTATAGCCACGCTCAATAAACAAATTAGCCATCGCGCTGGCATTTACCTTTACCTGTTTTTGATACGTTTTAAATTCTGGCGACAAGGCTTCTTTGAATGCTACCGCTTTCGCCGCGATAACGTGCATTAATGGGCCGCCCTGGGTACCCGGAAACACCATCGAGTTTAATTTTTTCTCAATCACCGGGTTAGCTTTAGCCAGGATAATGCCACCGCGCGGGCCGCGTAATGTTTTGTGTGTAGTTGACGTAGTGACGTCGGCTATATTCACCGGACTTGGGTATTCTCCCGCGGCCACCAAACCAGCTATGTGGGCCATATCAACGAACAGGTAAGCGCCAACAGAATCCGCGATATCACGAAATTTTTGCCAATCCATGACGCGCGAATAGGCAGAAAAACCAGCGACGATCATTTTCGGTTTGTGTTCGTTAGCGAGCGCCTGAATTTCGTCGTAATCAACTTCACCAGTCGCATCGTTCAAACCGTACTGAATCGCATTAAACAATTTACCTGAAAAATTAACTTTAGCACCGTGCGTTAAATGCCCACCGTGCGCCAAACTCATACCCAAAATAGTATCGCCCGCTTGCAATAAGGCAAAATAAACCGCTGCATTGGCTTGTGAACCGGAGTGAGGCTGTACGTTTGCGTAATCGGCACCAAATAGTTCTTTAACGCGATCAATGGCTAATTGCTCAGCGATATCAACATATTCACAACCACCATAATAACGCTTACCAGGGTAACCCTCGGCGTACTTATTGGTTAACATAGAACCCTGAGCCTGCATGACACGCGGGCTAGCGTAGTTCTCAGACGCAATCAGTTCAATATGATCTTCCTGGCGTTGCTCTTCTTTTTGAATAGATGCCCAAAGTTCATCATCAAAACCTTCAATTGTCATGCTTTTGTTGTACATTTAGTCGCCTCGTTCTGTTGCAAAGTAGCTAGTTGAAAAAGTGCGATTTTACATGATATTGTGCTTATTTGGCTATATTTAGCTACTAACACACAAGTAAAAGCCGCTTTATCAAACCCATCAAAGCGTCTGACTAGCCTCCCAGCATTAAACTTTTAAATAACCTCGCTATATAAAACCCCCAAGCCACCTATATGTCGGGAATAAGCTCGTACAACTGTGTCATGTCTTAACAAAAACGGACTCTAATGCGCTGATAACCCTTATAAAAAGTCGCATCGTTTAATGCCCCACGGTCCTTTGCATTAAAGATTAGACAATTGTTTTGTAGTACATAGAATTAGTGTTAATCTTGTCATTGCTTGGTGGGTAAATAACACCATGTTCTGTATATATATCGGTAAGTTAACCAGATTTATAATATAGGAGATTGACATGCACATTCTCAGGCATTACTTCATTAGCGATAGCCTCGACGATCTTGAAGTCTTTGAGCAACAACTTGAAAGTCACGGCGTTAGCACCCCACAAATTCACGTCCTTAGCATGCACGATGAAGAAGTGGCACAGCACGAGCATCTGAACTACGTTCAGTCATTTATGAAAAAAGACGTAGTCCGCTCATCTGAAATCGGCCTTTTAATCGGACTTACTCTCGCCATCTTCCTACTCAGCATCGCTCATTTTGCCGCCTGGACAGAAACGGCCGCGGGCTGGGTTCCGTTTATCTTTCTGTCGGCGATACTCATTGGTTTTTGCACCTGGGAAGGAGGTTTATTGGGCATCCAGAAGCCTAACTATCAATTCGAACGATTTGCTGAAGCGCTGAAAAATGACAAACATATCTTCTTCGTTGACCTGGAACCTGGTCAAGAAGAAGTACTGGAAAAAGTACTGAAATCGCACCCACAAGTCGAATTAGCAGGAACGGGGGCTGGAACACCACGCTGGTTATTGGTCTTTCAAAATAAAGTACCGCGCTTCTTTAGAGAAACTTTTCCGTAATCGAAAGCAACCTGGTTATTCTAGCTTCACGGCCCATGATCCACTGTAGGGTCATTACAAAAATCAAACCGATAAA
>JBLIAQ010000036.1:0-12195 GCA_047634535.1 Cycloclasticus sp. | reverse complement strand
GCGTCTTTTTCTGGTTGGCGCGCGTGCTGATCGAACCGCAATGTCGGCTGAAGTTGAACGGCAAAAGAAGTGATCGAATTCAATCTAATACCCCGTCGTTATTTCAATAATATAATAATATTCGCGATTTTAATTCATTCAGTCCTTTGATTATAGCTCAGGCCTGATTTAGCCTCTAAATGTTAAATCGCAGAAGCACCACCGTCGACTGAATACACGCCACCCGAGCAATACGACGCGTCATCGCTACAAAGAAAGGCCATCATGCTTGCCACTTCTTCCGACTCGCCATAGCGACCCATCGGCATCATTTTACTGAGTTGTTCTTTGGCGGCCGCTTCATTACCCGGCGCAAATCCTGCTTCTAACGAACGCATCATTCTTGTTTCGATAGGTGCGGGATTAACCGTATTAATACGAATACCCTGGCTAGCGTACTCTTGCGAAACGCTGCGCATCATACCTATCACTGCGTGCTTGCTAGTGATATACGGCGAAATATTCGGCGTGCCTTTCAAGCCAGCTAGCGATGAGGTAATAACGATACTGCCGCCACCATTAGCAAGCATGGCCGGAATAACGTATTTCAAGCCCAGCCAGACACCTTTTATATTCACGGCGATCACCTGATCAAACACATCAATTGGCGAGTCTACAATCGGTGCGACCACGCCCTCGATACCGGCGTTATTTAAAAAATAATTAATTTCACCATAGCGCTCAAGGGCAACCGCAACGTAAGTTAGCACCTGCTCTGGCTGCGTTACGTCGGCCACCTGATAACTGACCTTTCCTCCGCCGCCTATGCTACTGACCGCCGCCTGTAACGCCTCTTCTTTAAGGTCCACTAACAGTACGTTTGCTCCTTCTTTAGCGAACAACCTGCCCGCCGCCAGACCTATACCACCCGCTCCGCCAGTAATGACGACGGTCTTATCATTGAATCTGCTCATCATCTTCCCCTAAGACTTAATGCTCGTTGTTATTAACCTTACTTTTGCAAGGCCGTTTATTAGCTCGTTAAACTTTAACATTACTGCTTGATCTAAACCAAGTTTCGCAGCCATCGCCATGCTGACATGAGATGCCCTACATTTGCTGATGTGCCTTTATTTGCAACTGTTATAATACCGTTTCATATTTCTTACCCATCTCGCGCCAACGATAGTGAAACAACATAGTTTAACCGCTCCTTTCAGCTCTCCTGTTTTCAGGATTATGTTGATTGCGATGACCATCTCCAATATCGGCACGTGGATGAATGAGGTGGGTACCACGTGGCTAATGGCTTCGATGCCGACATCCGATCTTTATATTGCCTTAATTCAAACCGCTATTACGCTACCTTTTCTATTTCTTGCTTATCCTTCAGGAACACTAGCAGACCTGGTTGACCGACGTCGCATGCTGATCTGGGTTCATGTTTTATTGTTTTTAACCGCCGTTGGCCTTGCCGTATGCGCCTTTTATGATGCTATTACACCCTTACTATTGCTGTTATTCACCTTCGGCTTAGGTGCAGGAAATGCGATTATGCGACCCGCCTGGGCATCCAGTGTGCCCGATTTTGCTCCACGAGAGCACCTGCCCAGCGCGATCACCTTAAATACCGTTAGTACAAATGTTACCCGCGCCATAGGCCCAGCCATTGGCGGTCTTATTATTTATCAGGCCGGCACAACGGCTATTTTTATACTCAACGCCGCTTCTTTCACGGTACTGATCTACGCCTTGTATCAATGGAAACCCGTTAGACCGAACAATCCCTCTACTTTACCGGTTGAGCGATTTATGGGTGCCTTTAGAACTGGCCTTCGATATACCCGCAACTCGCGATCACTAAAGGTTGTTTTACTCAGAAGCGCCGCATTTTTCTTTTTTGCCAGCGTTTCCTGGGCGTTACTGCCCGTTATCGTTATTAGAGACATGGGCATGAGCTCACAAAATTATGGTGTTTCAATGGCTGTGGTTGGTATCGGTACCTTCCTGGGCGCTTTTTTATTACCCAGGTGCCACAGACTATTAACCCGCGATCAGATCATCCAGCTTTCTACCGTACTATTATCGCTGCCCATTCTTTTGCTAGCTTATCTGCCTAACCTGTACTCTCTGGCTTTTACTCTGGTGACGCTCGGCATTGCCTGGACCTTTTGCTTTTCTTCATTTATGTTAGCCGCACAAACTTCTGTGCCTAATTGGGTGCGCGCCCGAACTATTTCGCTGGTCATGCTGACCTTTGGTGGCAGCATGGCTTTTGGCAGCTTTTTATGGGGCCATCTATCCGATAGTTATGGCAGCAGTTTATCGATGGCTATAGCCGCAATAGGCCTGCTATCAACCCTTGTTTTAAGTAAGCGCTTTACCCTGGCAAATGATTCGTTAGACCTAAGCGCTACGACACAATGGCCCATCACCATTCCTGAAGATTCTATTGAAGCCGATAAAGGGCCCGTCATGGTCACTATTCAATACCATATCCCTGCGGATAAAACCGATGAGTTCCTCGACCTGATGGAGCAAATGCGGGCCAACCGGCAACGAAATGGGGCTTATTTCTGGCAAATTTTCCATGATTCGGTAGACCATCAACTGTATTCAGAAATGTATATGTCTGAATCCTGGCTAGATGTGTTACGCCAGCGTCAACGAATGACTGCCTCTGAACAGGCCGTTCGAGAACGGGTTCTAGCGATGCATCAATCGGATCAGGCTCCCGTTATTTCAATTCAAATAGCCGGCAAGGCCTAGTAACAGTATGGGTAATCTAATCCCTATGATGATAGTGCTGTCCATTGGCGTGCTATGGCAACGCTTTGAACCCGGCGGCGTTAGCACCCAGCAACTACGCAGCACCCTGGGTTCATTGGTAATTAACTTAATGGCGCCCGCACTGATTCTGTACATAATGCTCACTTCGCCGTTAAAAGAAGAACTGTATCAGGTTCCTTTTACCGGACTGATCACCATCGGTATCTGTTTGGGGCTGAGCTTAATGGCATTTACTTTACTGTTACGCTTAGGCTACATCAATCGCGCGCAAGCTGGGGCGTTAATTTTAGCCGCTAGTTTTGGTAACGGCATGGGCATATCGTTACCCTTGGTTGAAGCCTTATTTGGTGAAGCAATGACCAGCATTCCATTAATCTATGACTTAATGGCGACCATTCCTTTTGTTTGGGTCATTGGTGTTTTATTGGCAGCTCACTTTGGTACCCGCATCGCGGGGGGGCACCTGGGCCGAGAGTTATTATTGATGCCACCGGTGTGGGCCGTTATTATCGCCCTGCTGTTGCGGTACAGCCAATGGATGCCACCTGAAAGCGTTATTCAGGCCTTACGAATGCTCGGCTTAAGCGCCATACCACTGTTTCTTCTAATGGTCGGCGTTAATTTTAAAATCAGCAGTTTCAAGTACGTTTTACTGGTTATTCCAGCGATGCTGATCAAGCTGATAGTGAGCCCTACGGTCGCGCTGGCGACGGGCATACCGATCGGTTTAATGGGAGAAACCCTAATCGTCACCAGCATAACCGCGGCCGCTCCGCCAGTTATGGTGGGCATTGCCTTAGCCGAACGTTTTAAACTCGACTCCGCGCTGTTTTGTACCGCATTGACGCTAGGCACTATTAGTTATATTTTGCTCGCGCCTAGCTTTTTAGCGTACCTCAGGCTAATCATCCTTTGAACGCCGTTATAAAAACACAATGGGCGGCGGTATGGTTTAGCTTTATCACTGGCGTGGCCGCGGCCATCACCGTCACCAAAGCGAGTCCCGCTCTACTGGAAATTAAAAAAGAGTTACCGCTAAGTATCATTCAAATCGGCTGGATCATGTCCTCCGCGGCCGTTGCGACTATCCTGCTCGGCGTCTACGCCGGTTCCTTATCTCGCCGCCTTGGCCCACAACGGGTATTACAAATCGCGCTGGGGTTGATCGTCTTTTCTGCCAGTTTTAGTATTTTCATTAACTCGCCAGGCGAACTCATCATCAGCCGGGTTATTGAGGGGGTCGCCGTTATATTGATCGCCGTTTGTGCACCTACGCTTATTTCACACTTATCAAAACCATCGGATATGGGGCTGACCATGGGCGTTTGGGCTTTATGGATGCCGGTCGGTAGTGTATTGGCGTTCTTAATTTCACCGCTAATTTTGCAGTATTTTGGCTGGCGCTGGCTATGGGGTTGTTCTGCAATAATCGCACTGCCTTTATTGTTCTTATCCACGCGTTTTTCCGACCCTGCGCGCCCATCTTCAATGCTTAATTCTGCGGGACCGTCTCGAGCTGTTATTACCAGTGCGATCATGCTGGGTTCTATTTTCGCCTGCTTTACCGGTACTTTTTTTAGTTTAGTGACGTACTTACCCGCTTACCTTATTAGCACGTACCAGCTTAGTTCTAGCGCTGCACTGCTTGTCACCACGGTGTTACCGGCGTTTATCATCCCTGGTAACCTGCTTAGTGGTTTCCTTATTCACCGAGGCATCAGCCCTTTTCAGCTAATGAGCTTTCCTGCTGCTGCGCTGGCCTTAATTATCAGTCTGATTTTCCACCTGCATTATTCAGCTGAGGTGGGCTTAATACTACTGGCCTGCTTTGGCCTTTGTTTAGGCATGATACCGACGGCAATTTTTGCGCAAAGCCCTCGTATAGCGGCGAAACCCATTGATATCGGGCGCATCATGGGTATCGTCATTACTGGTCAGGGGCCGGGGATTTTATTCGGCCCACCGTTGGCCGCGTTGCTTATTGGCGAGCAGCAGCAATGGCAGGACTTATACCCCTTTTACATTCTGTTATCCGCCGGCATTATCGTATTGGCCCAACGCCTGAAGGCGCAGCAAGCACGACATTAATTATTCCTCGTGCAGAGCTTGAATGGGGTCTAAATTCGCCGCTTGGGCCGCCGGCACGAGGCCTGATAGCAGGCCAATCACGGCGGAAATAAACAGCGCTAACAGCAAAAAAGATGCATTAAAACTGATCGGCAAACCCGGTAAGAAAACGTGAAACAAGCTGGTTATCGTCAATAACAGCAGCAAACCCAGCACCCCACCGAGTATCGCTAACAATACCGCTTCGGCTAAAAATAACTGTAAAACTAGCTTTTTTTCTGCGCCTATCGCTCGCAACAGGCCGATTTCGCCGGTTCGCTCTCTGACGGTAGTGGTCATAATGGCTAGAATACCTACCGAGCCTACCATTAGAGAAATCGCACCCAGCGCAGCCACCGACATTTTCAGGATAGCAAGTATTTTAGCCATCGATTCGAGCATGTCATTTTGCGAGGTCAGCGTGACGTCTTCGCGACCATGGCGATTCAGCATTAATTCTTTAAGTCGCTTTTCAATATTTTTTAACGACGTATTGGCTGAAAATACCACGTCAATCTCCATCAACGATTCGCGATTAAAAACCTGCAAGGCCTTTTGCGCAGGGATGTACACCACGTCATCCATGTCGATACCTAGCATTTGGCCTTTTTTCTCAATAGCGCCAATTATTCTAAACCGCTGCCCGCCGACGCGAATATGCTGACCTAGCGGGTTGCTATCAGCAAACAGTTCTTTTCGCATGGTATAGCCCAACACCGCCGTTGATCGTGCCTGCCCCACGCCGCCAGAAAAAAAGCGCCCAATGGCGACGTTAAACCCCCATGCTTCGCTCATATCTGGCCCTACGCCCAGTATCACCCCGCTTCGTTGACGCCCCAGATACTCAACTACTCCCGAGCCTTGAACCACCGGCACGACCTTTGTCACCCCCGGTAATTGTTTCATAGAATCTGCATCTTCAAGCGTCAACGGCCTTACGGTGGACAGCAAGCCACCGGCCCCATGGGTTTCTTTTAAACCCGGGTTAATGGCAATAATCCGCGCACCGAACTGTGAAAAGCTATCTAACACGTAATGCTGAACTCCCTCGCCAATCGCCATTAATAGCGTCACCGAGGCGATACCAATCGCCATACCCAGTGCGGTCAACAGGCTTCTCGAACGATTACTAATAACCGCTCCTGACACCCATTTAGTAGCATCGAGTAAATTCATTTCTCCCCTCGTTGCTGCTTGCCCTGCAATGCATCGACAGGCGCTAATGCGGCAGCGCGCTGCGCCGGTAACCAGGCAAAAAGTAGCGCGAACACCATCGCTAATAGCACCGAACCTAACTGAGACCACCACGGCGAATGAAACTGAATATCATCGAAATAGCCGTTTGCCAGCATCAACACCAGGTGACTAAACGCCAAGCCAAAAGCAGACGCCACTATCGCGATCAGCCCAGCTTCACATAAAAATAGCAGCCGTACCGTCGCAGCCGTTGCGCCTAAAGCCTTCAGCAGGCCGATTTCTTTAGTGCGTTGAGAGACGGTAATAATCATCATATTCATAATTAAAATGCCCGCAACCAACATACTGATAGACGCGATCCCGGCGACAGCGACAGTGAGCGTATCCAGAATATCCTGTACCGAAGATAACATCGCGTCTTGCGAAATAACCGTCACGTCTTCTTCTCCTTCGTGACGTTGTTTTAATAGCTCAACTATTTTTTGCTTAACAGTCGGCAGTTGTTGGTAAGTTCGCACCTCGGTAAATAATCTGAATAGGCCATCCACATTGAACAGAGACTGGGCACTTTGTACGGGAATAATAATCACGTCATCCATGTCGAAACCAAAACTGGTTCCGCTTTCTTTTAGCACCCCGATAACACGAAAACGGCTACCCCCTGCACGCACCCATTCGCCTAAAGCAGACTTGCCAACAAATAATTCTTCACGTAATTTATTACCTATTACGCAAACGGCCTCCCCTCTTTGCAAGTCTGAATCGGGCAATAGCTGGCCTTGCGCGACCTCTAAGTGCCGGATTAAAAAGAAACTACGGTTTGTGCCCATCAACATCACTTCTCGCAGCTTGCCCGCGTAAGACACGTCAACATTGCCCAATACTAGCGGTGCAACGGATTTTACCCCCGATAGTCTGGATACTGCCCGAGCGTCTTCTAGCGTCAACGACCGGGGCGACTCGCCAGTAATCGGCGGCATACCACCCCTGGTTTCTTTTTTCCCCGGCAAGGTGATTAAGGTATTGCGTCCCAGCAAATTAAACTCGTCCAGCACAAAGTTTTTAGCGCCCTCTCCCAGCGCCGTTAGCAAATTAACCGCCACCACGCCTATTGAAATAGCCACCCAGAGTACGGTGGTACGAAAACGCTGGCGGTTCAAAACCTGCGTTATAAATCTAAGCATGTCTAGCCAGTACATATCGGCTTAAGTAGTTTGCTCGTCGTTAATTCGTCCATCCAGCATATTGAGCTGGCGGCGAGCACGGGCACCGATAGCGAGATCGTGCGTCACCACGATCAAGGTAATGCCTTCTTCATTCAACCCTTCTAGCAATCGCGTTACGTCTGCGCCAGATTTTGAATCCAGGTTGCCGGTCGGTTCGTCTGCCAATAAAATACTCGGTTTCATGACGATCGCTCGGCCTATGGCCACGCGTTGGCGTTGACCTCCAGATAACTGATTTGGGCTGTGATGCGCGCGATCGACCAGCGACAGTTTTTCTAACACGGCGTCGACTTTTAGTTTTCGTTCTTTCGAGGGAACACCCGACAGCATCATCGGCAGTTCAATATTTTCTCGCGCCGTCAATCGTGGCACTAAATGATATGACTGAAATACAAAGCCAATTTTTTCGCTTCGAAGCCGTGTCCTTTCGGCCTCGTCCAGAGCTGAAACGTTCGCTCCATCCAGCCAGTAGTCACCCGAATTGGCCCTGTCCAACAGACCCAAAATATTCATCAGGGTCGACTTTCCTGAACCCGATGGCCCCATCACGGCAATGTATTCGCCTTTTGTAATACTTAATGAGACGTCGTCTAAGGCGTGGACGGTTTGATCGCCAATTTGAAATCGCTTATCTAAATGTTTAAGCTCAATCATTCTTCGGCGGACACCAACGCGCCGTCTATGGCCCCTTCCGCGTCGAGCGACAACAGCACCTTATCACCCCCTGTTAAGCCATCTAACACCTCTGTGAAACGCCAGTTACTGATACCCGGCTTGAATGTCTTAAGTGCTAATCGTTGCGTTGATGGCTGGTACAATAAAACACTATTACCATCAATAACTGCTTCTGTTGGTAGCCTTAAGGTATTTTTTTTCTGTTGAATAATGACGTCTATATCCGCGCTATAGCCGATCAAGAATTTTTTTTGTTGCGTCTTATCTAATAATTTGACGTCCACATCCACCGTGCGGGCCTGTTTCTCAAACTCTTTCACGTACGGCGCGATACGCGTTACCTCGCCGGCAAACTGTTCACCACGAAAGGCATCCAGGGTGACGTTAACCGCCATACCTCGTTCAATTTGTGCGGCCTCTACCTCGTCAACTGGGGCGCTCAGGTACAAGCAATTATCGGCAATCAGATCAATCGCTGGTGGCGTCGCCACGCCCGATGGAGACGGCGTGATATATTCACCCACTTCGCCATTAATTTCGGCCACCACGCCGGAAAATGGCGCGGTCAACTCGGTCTTTTCCAGCATCGCTGCTTGCAACGATACCGCCGCATCAGCGCTATTACTATTGGCCTGGGCTTTTTTACAACTAGCGGCAGAAATGATCGCCTGCGTACTGGCGTTATCCAGGGCTTCGGCCGATGCCAACTTCCTGGCTGCCAATTCGACAAACCGCGCTTGTTCGCGTTTATTGCGCTCGGCCATTCGACAACTTTCAATCACCGCCTGTTTAGCCATCTCAAATCGCGCCTTAGCGTCAACCAGTCGTGCTTGCTGGTCTTTATTCCATAATCGAATGAGAACCTGATCCTTTTTTACCTGATCGCCTTCGCTAACGAAGAGTTCTGCTATTTGACCACCTATTGGTAATGATAAACGAGAACGATTACAGGCTTTAACCGTACCCGCGCGCGTGTTAGAAACCGTTAAGTCTACCCGTCCCTTAGTCACTGGAGTTAAGGTCACTTTTACCGGCTCGTCTAGTCCGATATAAAGCCAACTAATGCCCATTATGGCTAACAAAAAAGCGACCCATAGCATTTTATATTTCACTACTTATTACCTTATTTCTGACTGTAACCTAATCGAACAATAACATAAAAAAACATCTAAAAACCATGTACATGGTGTTTACTAAAATACATACTAGGCTTCAGTTTACCCTCTTTTTTATAGGCCAGCCTTAGCTTCCTTACTTGATGCCAAGCAAAGATAAAACGTTTCAACAGCTTTTTCAGAACATGGCTGATGCAGCCATATTGTTTAATGAGGCGGGGAGTTTAATTACTTGCAATCAGGCCGCTTTAAACTTACTCGGCTACGAAAATAAAGCTGAGCTAACGGGCTTATCAACAGAGGATATTTCGCCCGACGTGCAATCAAATGGCGAAATATCGCACAGTAAAACTGTTGAAATCACTACACTTGCGTTTGCAAATGGTTTCCATCGCTTTGAATGGGAATACTTGAAACGTGATGGAACGCTTGTCTCCGTTGAAGTCGTCTTAACGCCCATCATCATAAATAATCAGCAGATGTTGCACGCTATCTGGCGTGATATTAGCGAACGCTTAGCCTTTGAAAAAAAAATTTTAACCTCAGAAAAAAAATTACAAGCGCTCTATGATTCCAGTATGGATGCCTGGCTTCTGATGGACACATCAGGCTTTATTGACTGTAATAAAGCTGCTTTAAAGCTTTTCGGCTGTGAAGATAAGGAACAGCTCTGTTCAATGCATCTAGGGGATTTCTCGCCTGTTAAACAGCCTAGCGGGGTTTTTTCTGCTGAAGAAGCCGATAAAAACATTGCTATCGCGTTAAAAAAAGGCAGTCATAAATTTGAATGGATTCACAAGCGTGTTAACAATAATCAGTCCTTTTTTGCGGATATTTTATTAAGTAAAACAGAGGTAAATAACGAGACCTATATTCAGGTTGTTGCACGGGACATCAGCAAGAGTAAAGAAACCGAGGCCGCCTTACAAAATTCCGAGAAGAATCTACGTACGTTATTTGACAGCAGCCACGACGCGTGGATTTTATCCGATATGAAGGGTGTATTTGATTGTAACAAGGCCGCACTGACTCTATTTGGCGTGGATAGCCTGGAAAGCTTCATATCCCTGACCCTTTTAGATTATTCTTCAGCTAAACAAGCCAATGATATTGATTCGGCCGTTGAAGCTAAGCGCTACATTAATATCGCATTAGATACAGGAAGTTGCCAATTCGAATGGCTTGCAAAGCGTTTTGACACAAAACAACCATTTTATATTGATGTTTCGCTCAATATGCTCGAGTTAAATGGCGAACAAGTTCTGCAATCAACCTCACGTGATATCAGCGATCGTAAAAAAATTGAAGCTGAGGTTGAAAAATTAGCAAAAAGCGATTCACTAACCGGTCTGGTCAATCGTCATGTATTAGCAGAACGCTTGGCGCACACATTAAAAGTTATGAAACGAAATAATAAATTTGGAGCTTTATTATTTATCGACCTTGATCAATTCAAGGACATAAATGACACCCTGGGTCACAACGCTGGCGATTCTTTATTAAAACAAGTAGCCGAAAGGTTGCCGCTTTGTGTTCGAGAAAGCGATACGGTTGCCCGATTTGGTGGCGATGAATTTGCCATCTTGCTTGAAGAATTAAGCGTAGACAGGCTAAATGCAGCCGCTCAGGTCGAATCTATCGCTAAAAAAATTCTAGCTGCACTCAACAAGCCTTATTTGTTAGATGGACGAGAACATTACAACACGCCCAGTATCGGCGCTGCACTATATTCAGCCGATAACAGCCCAGACGATATATTGCAACGGGCAGATATTGCAATGTACCAGGCAAAGGAGTCTGGTCGCAATACTGTTCGGTTCTTTGACCCAACCATGCAAAAAGCAATTGACGCTCGGGTCAACATCGAAAGAGGGCTTCAGGAAGCACTAATCAATAATGAATTTGAATTACATTATCAATTACAAATCGACAGCGCTATGAAACCCCGTGGAGCAGAGGCTATACTTCGTTGGCATCAGCCACAAAATGGCTACATTCCACCGCTAGAATTCATAACGATTGCTGAAAAGTGTGGCTTAATGCTGCCTATCGGCCAATGGGTTCTTGAAACCGCCTGCAAACAACTCAGCGTCTGGCAAGCTAATCTATCAACTCAACATCTCGTTATCGCCGTTAATATCAGCGCCAACCAATTTAACGAGGACAGCTTCATCAATGATCTCTTCCACGCTATTAAGCAACACGATATCAATCCTAATTTATTGAAATTAGAACTCACCGAAGGTATGTTGTTAGAAAATATTGATGACATCATTGTTAAGATGGAAAAGTTAAAAAACATTGGCGTTAGCTTCTCGTTAGATGATTTTGGAACCGGCTACTCTTCCTTGCAATACCTCAAAAAGCTACCGATTGATCAATTAAAGATTGATAAATCCTTTGTAAGAGACCTTGAGACTAATGATCAAGACCGTTCAATCGTTCAAACCATTATTGCTATGGCTAAAAGCCTGGGAATTGATGTCATTGCCGAAGGCGTAGAAACTGAAGAACAAAAACAACTACTCATTGACTATGGTTGCAAAAACTTTCAGGGTTACCTGTTTGCCAAGCCGATGCCCATAAACGACTTTGAAGCCTTACTAAAATAAATTACGTCTCCTGGCTCATATCCACGCGCCCTAAATTTATTGAAATTCATCTTCCTATAGGCCAAGCTAGGAAATAACTTCATCACGAAAAGCTTCTGTTTTTATCAAAAAAAATGATATGTAAGACAAAAGGAAAATTACGCCTTCTCTGAATCCATATTATGCGTGTTAAAATGAACCTTCGATTTATAAGGTAGACTTATCAGAGGGGTTTAATATGAAAATTGCGATCTTGTCACGTAACAAAAAGCTCTACTCCACCCGCCGCCTGATTGAGGCTGCCGAACTAAGAGGTCACGAGGCAGTTGTACTCGATGTGCTTCGCTCTTACATGGAGGTTGTACAGAGTAAACCGGAAGTGCATTTTAAGGGTGAAACCCTGGATGCTTTTGACGCCGTTATTCCCCGCATTGGCGCATCTGTCACCTTTTACGGCACTGCTGTTTTAAGACAATTTGAAATGATGGGCGCTTTCCCACTAAACGAATCTGTCGC
>JBLIAQ010000035.1:0-12680 GCA_047634535.1 Cycloclasticus sp. | reverse complement strand
CCCGTTACGGATTCGCAAAAAACCTATAGTTACCAGCAGCTCCTTGATGAAGTGTCAAAGCTCGCCGGTGTTTTATCTGACCTGGGCGTTAGTAAAGGCGACCGCGTATTGATCTATATGCCGATGATCCCTGAAGGCGTGATGGCGATGCTCGCTTGCGCTCGAATTGGCGCGGTTCACTCGGTGGTTTTTGGTGGTTTTTCGGCTACCGAACTGGCCACCCGCATCGATGATGCAAAACCAAAAGTGGTTCTGTCTGCCTCGTGCGGCATTGAAGGTAACCGTGTTATCAAATACAAGCCTTTACTCGACGGCGCGATTGAACTGTCTCAGCACAAACCCACTAACAGCGTTATTTTGCAACGCCCCCAAGAAACAGCCGCTATGCAACAAGGCCGTGACATTGATTGGGCGAGCGCTGTAACAAGCGCAACGCCGGCGGACTGCGTGTCCGTTAAAGCCACCGACCCGCTTTACATTCTCTATACATCGGGCACCACGGGGCAACCTAAAGGCGTCGTTCGTGATAACGGTGGTCACGCCGTCGCTATGATGTGGACGATGAAATATCTTTACAATATCCAACCCGGAGAAGTTTTCTGGGCTGCGTCGGATATCGGCTGGGTCGTTGGGCATTCGTATATTTGTTACGCGCCATTAATGAACGGTTCAACCACATTAATTTATGAAGGAAAACCCGTTGGAACCCCCGATCCAGGGGCTTTTTGGCGCGTTATCTCTGAGCATAAAGTGGTTTCTTTATTTACCGCGCCAACCGCGCTGCGAGCCATTAGAAAAGAAGATCCTGACTGCGATTATATAAAAAAATATGATACCTCCTGCATGCGTGCATTATTTCTCGCTGGCGAACGCTGTGACCCAGACACCTTATATTGGGCTCAAGACAAATTACAAATGCCCGTGGTGGATCACTGGTGGCAAACAGAAACCGGCTGGGCGATTGCCGCAAACTGTTTAGGGCTTGAAGAGTTTCAAGTTAAAGCGGGCTCTCCAACCAAGCCCGTACCGGGTTATGACGTACAGTTTCTGGACGAAACTGGCCAGCCAGTCGCTACCGGCGAAATGGGCGCTATTGCCATTAAACTACCACTTCCTCCGGGCTCCTTCCCGACGCTTTGGCAGAATGACGAACGTTTTTTCAACTCCTACCTGAAAACATTCCCGGGTTATTACGAAACTGGCGACGCCGGTTATATAGACGAAGATGGTTACATCTATGTTATGGGCCGCACCGATGACGTCATTAACGTCGCTGGACACCGGCTCTCTACAGGCGCGATGGAAGAGGTTATCGCCGCACACCCAGACGTTGCCGAGTGCGCCGTTATAGGCGTTGCCGATGAGCTTAAAGGGCAAGTCGCCATCGGCTTTGCCGTTCTTCAATCAGGCGCTAATCGAAACGCCAATGAGGTCATTAAGGAACTCGTCGCCTTAATGCGTGAAAAAATCGGCCCGGTTGCCGCCTTTAAACTGGCAACCATAGCAAAACGACTGCCCAAAACGCGTTCCGGTAAAATCCTCCGCGGCACGATGCGAAGCATGGCCGATGGGACTGAGCATAAAGTCCCCGCGACTATCGATGACCCAACTACTCTAGGCGAAATTGCCGAAAACCTGACAGCGCTTGGTTATCCGAAAAGCGTTTAAATGCACATCTATATTAAGGAGCTCTACTCTAGATGAATAAAATAAAATCAGCTGGCCTACGTTTCCGCGAAGCACTAGCAGAGGAACATCCTCTACAAATTATGGGCACGATCAATGCCTACAGCGCCTTACTGGCCGAAAAAACCGGTTACCGAGCCATCTACCTTTCTGGTGGCGGCGTTGCGAACACCTCTTTCGGTCTACCGGATCTGGGCGTGACTACGCTCAACGACGTATTAACCGACGCGAGCCGCATCACCGCAGCTACTGACGTGCCTTTGTTAGTCGATATCGATACCGGCTGGGGCAGCGCTTTTAGCATCGCTCGAACAATCAAAGAATTTGAACGCGCTGGCGTTGCCGCGGTTCATATTGAAGATCAGGTCGCCGCCAAGCGTTGCGGACACCGCCCGAACAAAGAACTCGTCAGTAAAGAAGAAATGTGCGACCGCGTAAAAGCAGCCGCCGACGCCAAGACGGATTCTGACTTTGTTATAATGGCGCGTACTGACGCCTATAATAGCGAAGGTCAACAAGCAGCGATCGACCGTGCTTGTGCCTACGTTGAAGCTGGCGCTGATATGATTTTTGCTGAGGCCGTTTACGAACTAGACGACTACCGAGCTTTCACCAAAGCGGTTGACGTTCCGGTGTTAGCGAATATTACCGAATTTGGCCAAACGCCTTACTTCACCACAACCGAGTTGGGCGAAGCGGGTGCCAGCATGGTGCTGTATCCATTGTCTGCTTTCCGCGCGATGAGTAAAGCCGCGCTGAACGTATACGAAACAATTCGCAAAGAAGGCACACAAGTAAACGTAGTAGACACCATGCAAACGCGTATGGAACTTTATGACGTGTTGGGCTATCACGAATATGAACAAAAACTAGACGCATTATTTTCCAAGGAGAAATCTTAATGACAGTAAAAAAAGTTGGCGGCGCAGGCCTACGAGGGCAATCTGCAGGTGAAACCGCCTTATGTACCGTTGGTAAATCTGGCTCAGGCTTAACCTATCGTGGTTACGATATGTCTGATCTGGCTGATAACGCTAAATTTGAAGAAGTTGCGTATTTATTGGCTTACGGAAAATTACCCAATCAAGCTGAACTAGACGGCTATATCGCAAAACTTAAAACCTTACGCGGCTTGCCCGAGGCATTAAAAACGGTACTGGAAAATATCCCTGCCGACGCTCATCCGATGGACGTCATCCGCACGGGTTGCTCTATGTTAGGCAATTTGGAAGAGGAAAAAGACTTCTCTGAACAGCTCGACAAAATCGATCGTATGATCGCCGTATTCCCATCCATCATTTGTTACTGGTACCGTTTCTCGCACGATGGCGTTCGCATCGAAACAGAAACCGATGACGAATCTGTCGGCGCTCACTTTTTGCATATGTTGCGCGATGAAAAACCCAACGAGCTTCACGAACAAGTAATGAACGTGTCGCTGATCCTTTACGCCGAACACGAATTTAACGCTTCAACCTTTGCAGGTCGCGTTTGCGCTTCAACGCTATCGGACATCCACTCTTGCGTAACAGCCGCTATTGGCACCTTGCGCGGTCCGTTACACGGTGGCGCGAACGAAGCTGCAATGGCCATGATTGAAAACTGGACGTCTGCAGACCAAGCAGAAGAAGACATGATGAGCATGTTGGCGCGTAAAGAAAAAATCATGGGCTTTGGTCACGCGGTTTACACCACCTCTGACCCACGTAATGCTATCATCAAAAAATGGTCCGAAAAGCTGGCCGCCGATGTAGGCGATACAACGCTCTACCCCGTATCAGTGCGCTGCGAAGAAGTCATGTGGCGCGAAAAGAAACTCTTCTGTAATGCCGATTTCTTCCACGCCTCTGCTTATCACTTTATGGGCATTCCAACTAAGTTGTTTACGCCAATATTCGTTATGTCACGGGTTACCGGCTGGACCGCTCACGTAATGGAACAACGCGCAAATAACCGCATTATTCGCCCTAGTGCTGATTATATTGGTCCTGAGTTCCGCCCCGTAACCAATATTGCCGACCGTCACTAAGCTTATTGGCGTAAACACTGACACACAGCCAGTCTTGATGTTAAAGCTGAATTAACGGGAAGGGTTTTTCTTCCCGTTCAATGAAACTTATGCCCTTTGGGTATAAGACTGGCTTTTTTAACTACTACATTTAAGTGAGTTAACTATGAATACTGAATACCGTAAATCTCTTCCCGGCACTGATTTAGACTATTTCGATACCCGCGCCGCCGTCGATGCAATTCAACCCGGCGCCTATGACACGCTACCTTACTCGTCTCGCGTGTACGCGGAAAACCTGGTGCGTCGTTGCGACCCTGGCGTTTTAACTAACTCACTTAAACAAATTATTGAACGAAAACAAGACTTAGACTTCCCCTGGTATCCAGCACGCGTTGTTTGCCATGATATTCTTGGCCAAACGGCTTTAGTCGATTTAGCAGGACTACGTGACGCCATTGCTGATATGGGTGGTGATCCTTCACAAGTTAACCCCGTTGTACCAACGCAGTTGATTGTGGATCACTCTTTGGCCGTTGAACACGCTGGTTTTGAAAAAGACGCGTTTGAAAAAAACCGAGCCATTGAAGACCGCCGAAATGACGACCGTTTTCACTTTATAAACTGGACTAAAAAAGCATTCAAAAACGTTGACGTTATCCAGCCGGGTAATGGCATCATGCACCAAATCAATTTAGAAAAAATGTCCCCTGTAGTGCACTCACTGGATGGCGTTGCTTTTCCAGACACTTTGGTGGGAACAGATAGTCACACACCGCACGTGGATGCTCTTGGTGTTATCGCCATTGGCGTCGGCGGCTTAGAAGCCGAAAACGTGATGCTAGGCCGTCCTTCTTATATGCGCCTGCCAGACATCATCGGTGTTGAACTGACTGGCAAACGTCAACCCGGCATTACTGCCACCGATATCGTTCTGGCTCTGACCGAATTCTTACGTAATCAGAAAGTAGTCTCTTCCTACCTGGAGTTTTACGGCGAAGGCGTCGCTGCATTAACGTTGGGTGACCGCGCAACCATCTCAAATATGACGCCAGAATTTGGCGCGACGGCCGCGATGTTCTATATCGATGAACAAACGATTACCTACCTAAAACTAACCGGCCGTGAAGACGAGCAAGTTAAATTAGTTGAAACCTACGCAAAAGAAACCGGGCTGTGGGCTGATAGTTTAAAGAATGCTAATTACCCGCGCGTACTTAAATTTGACCTGTCTTCTGTAGGCCGTAATATTGCTGGCCCATCTAACCCTCACCGTCGCGTACCAACAAGCGAGTTGGCCGAACGCGGTATTTCTGGCGTGGTCGAGAATGAAGAAGGCTTAATGCCAGATGGCGCGGTGATTATAGCTGCGATTACTAGTTGTACCAATACAAGTAACCCTCGCAATGTGATTGCAGCGGGCCTCATCGCACGTAACGCAAATGCGCTTGGTTTAACGCGTAAACCCTGGGTTAAGTCTTCCTTGGCACCAGGTTCTAAAACGGTAGAACTGTACCTCAAAGACGCTAACTTGCTGTCTGAATTAGAAACTCTTGGCTTTGGTATCGTTGGTTTCGCCTGTACAACGTGTAACGGTATGAGCGGTGCATTAGACCCTGTTATTCAGCAAGAAGTGATTGATCGTGACTTGTACACCACTGCTGTTTTATCGGGCAACCGTAACTTTGACGGCCGTATTCACCCTTATGCCAAACAAGCTTTCCTTGCCTCTCCGCCGCTTGTTGTTGCCTACGCTATCGCAGGCACTATACGTTTTGATATTGAAAACGGTGTTTTAGGCACAGACCAAAACGGCAAGCCAATCAAGCTGAAAGATATCTGGCCAAATGATGAAGAAATTGATGAAATAGTAAACGCAAGCGTTAAACCTGAACAATTCCGTGAAGTCTATAACCCCATGTTCAAACTGACGGTTGATAACGGCGATAAAGTCAGCCCGTTATACGATTGGCGCCCACAAACCACGTATATTCGTCGTCCACCCTATTGGGAAGGTGCTCTAGCAGGAGAGCGTACGTTAAAAGATATGCGCCCTCTTGCCGTATTGGGTGACAATATCACCACCGATCATTTGTCTCCTTCAAACGCCATTATGGCATCCAGTGCTGCTGGCGAATACCTGGCAAAAATGGGCTTGCCTGAAGTAGATTTTAACTCGTACGCCACTCACCGTGGCGATCACCTAACGGCTCAACGCGCGACTTTCGCAAACCCTAAATTATTAAACGAAATGGTGAAGAACAATGGCGAAGTCGTACAAGGTTCCTTAGCCCGCGTTGAACCAGAAGGCAACGTTACTCGCATGTGGGAAGCGATTGAAACTTATATGCAACGCAAGCAACCTCTTATTATCGTGGCTGGCGCTGATTACGGTCAGGGTTCTTCACGCGATTGGGCCGCAAAAGGCGTTCGTTTAGCTGGCGTTGAAGCCATTGTTGCCGAAGGTTTTGAACGCATTCACCGTACCAACCTAGTTGGCATGGGCGTTCTGCCTTTAGAATTCAAAAGCGGCGAAAATCGTAATACCTACGCTATTGATGGCACTGAAACGTTTAGCGTAACGGGCGATATCACACCACTGGCGGCATTAACGCTCATCATTACTCGTCGTAGCGGTGAAACCGTTGAAGTACCCGTTACCTGTAGACTAGATACCGCAGACGAAGTGTCCGTTTATGAAGCGGGCGGTGTTTTACAACGTTTCGCTCAAGACTTCTTAGAGTCTACGACAGCAGCCTAACAACAAATAGGACACCAAATGGCCCACGTACCGCAAATAAAAATAGCCGCCACTTATATGCGTGGCGGCACCAGTAAAGGCGTTTTCTTTAATCTTAAAGATTTGCCAGCATCAGCTCAAACGCCAGGCGCGGCGCGCGACGCCCTATTATTACGCGTCATTGGCAGCCCCGACCCTTACGGCAAACAAACCGACGGTATGGGTGGCGCAACGTCCAGCACCAGTAAAACGGTTATCCTTTCAAAAAGCAGTAAAAATGACCACGACGTAGACTATCTCTTTGGCCAAGTTTCCATTGATAAAGCCTTTGTCGACTGGAGTGGAAACTGTGGCAATCTTTCCGCAGCAGTTGGCTCTTTCGCTATCAGCAGCGGCTTGGTTGATGCAAGTCGAATTCCACAAAACGGCATCGCCACCGTACGTATTTGGCAAGCCAACATCAACAAAAGTATCATTGCGCAAATCCCCATTAGCAACGGTGAAGTTCAGGAAACGGGTGATTTTGAATTGGATGGTGTGACATTCCCCGCGGCTGAAGTTATAGTAGAATTTATCGACCCATCTGCTGATGGTGAATCTATGTTCCCTACCGGCAACGTCGTTGATAGTCTTGAAGTACCTGGCGTAGGCACCTTTAAAGCCACGATGATTAGCGCGGGCATTCCGACCATTTTCGTTAATGCAGAAGATATCGGCTATACCGGTACTGAATTGCAAGAGGCTATTAATGCCGATGATAAGGCACTCGCCATGTTCGAAACAATCCGCGCTTATGGCGCAGTTCGCATGGGGCTTATCGACAATATTGAAGAAGCGGCACAGCGCCAGCACACACCCAAAGTTGCCTTCGTCGCCAAACCAGTCGAATACGTATCTTCCAGCGGTAAAACAGTAACAACTGATGATATCGATATACTCGTCCGCGCTCTATCCATGGGCAAGTTACACCATGCGATGATGGGCACAGCCGCCGTCGCCATTGCTGCAGCGGCAGCCATTCCTGGCACCTTAGTTAACTTAGCGGCTGGCGGTGGCGAGCGCCAGTCAGTTCGTTTTGGACACCCTTCAGGGACGCTCAAAGTTGGCGCTGAAGCAACACAGAAAGGCGCTGAATGGGCTGTTTCCAAAGCCATTATGAGCCGTAGTGCACGCGTTCTCATGGAAGGTTGGGTTCGTATTCCAGGCGATTCGTTCTAACACAAGCACATCAGGAATCGACTTGTAGCGGATTTTAACTCAATTAAAAGCGGCCTTTAGGCCGCTTATTATTTACCGCAGCTAATTAGTCATTAACCGGTAAATTAATCGGCTCAATATCGTGTAGCGGCCAACCTTTCTCTTTCCATGCATCGATGCCTTCACGAAACCACAAAACATTTGTGTAGCCCCATTCTCTGGCACGTTTAGCGGCATTCCATCCCATCCAGCAATCTTCAACACAAAATATTACAATCGGTTTACTCAGGTCATTACTTGTCAATTCTTTAAGATGAAAACGGTAGTAATCTTCTACCACCGCTATTAATTCCTGTTTACCGACATTCGGTAACCAGGTGCTATCTGGCAAGCTTTTATGTGGAGTACTGACTAACCAGGCACCATCAAAATCCAACGATTCTTCCCTAAATATAGCGCCATAAACGTCAATTAAAACCAGCTTTTGTTTATCTATCAAACGGCTCTTTAACTCATCTACTGAAATCCGTTTAACACCTTTCGGAGGAATTAATGTCGTCGGCACGTTATAGGGTAGGCCACGATATGATTCATCGATCGCATTATCTTGCGTTGCAGGAGCACTAGTCATAGCTACTGCCATTGGGCTTGTTAAATATAAAAATAATATTAGTAATACTTTCATCTGTTATAAGTCTCGTTTTAATTTATCCGTTTAAAAAACCTGTTTTCATAAAAAGGATACAAATGTACAACTGATCTCGAAAATTCCTGCTGTAATTGCGTATTAGAGCTAAATCTTTCTGGAATTGGCAGCTGCATCGCCTCATTCATTGTCAGCCCATTATTTACAGCCCCCTCAATGGTATTCTTTAGCCACGCTAAATAATCAGTCATTTGAGAAAATACTTTTTTATCCAAACTGATTGCACCATGGCCAGGAACAAGCACTTTAAAAGCTAATTTGTTTAGTTCAGCAATCGTAGACAACCATTTTTCTAAATCTGCGTGTGGTGTCGTTAAGGTGCGCTTATTAAAAACAATGTCTCCGGCAAAAATAACCCCCGTCGTTTGATCTAATATCACCATATCTGAACTGGTATGCCCAGAGTAAGATAATATGTCTAACTGGTGACCACCTATTGTGATACGTCCTGGATTAACCACCTCTCCATCTTTAGTTGCTTCTGTACCCCGCATCCAGTCACCAACCATTATGTAGAGATTATCTGCAAAGCCAGCGCCTTCATTTTTTATGCTCGTCAGGGTCGTATCTAATGCGTAAATGGGTATATCTTTAAATGCCTGATTGCCGAGAAAATGATCGGGGTGATGGTGAGTCAAATACACGCGATTAATCGGTTTATCAGTGATTAATTCGATGGCTTCTTTCATTTGTTGCCCATAACGCAAAGATGGGCCAGTATCTATAACAACCACGCCTTCCGATGTGACGATAAAACCAGTATTGACGATATTACCGCCATTTTCAAACGAAAAGTCTTCTGTTTTTCCCTCGAAAACGTACGTATCTTGCGCAACCTTTAATGGTTTAAGCTGATAGTCAAAATTTGTTGCCAAAGAACACGTAGACGGCAACATGATTAAGAGTAAGAAACGGATTGAATAATGAGTTTTATTCATTGAACGAACTCCGCTTTAAGTTTATTCCCGTTATTATCCGTGCCACTCATTAAAATATTCGCGGATAAATTCTCGCCTTTAAAATCAAAGCTTAAAACAGGGTTTTCATTCACTGGCTCAAAAAGCTCAATGACGGCTAGCTCCTCTCCATCTGTGTTTTTAAATTCTAATTTTTCAATATAAAAAGCTGGAATACCTGCAACCAAACCAGTATCCATTGGGTGATGGATTAAAAATCGCACACGATTAGAATCGGAATTCGACCATCTTTTGCCGTACACTTCGCCTAAATAATCTGACCACTCACCTGTTAAACGGCCTGTACTCGCAACTGTGCAACCACCACCAGCAGAGTTAACCCAAACGCCGCCAACGTGCCAAACTCCATCATTCGTCAGTACCGCAGCTCGAACGGGTGATGATTGTTGGATCTTGAAACGGAAAGAAACTGAAGGCTTTGCTCGTTGGGGGTAAAAGCGCGCGATTAGAGGAATCGGGTTAAAATCTGCAAAAATAACTATTTTTGTCACATCGCCTAATTCACTAGCGTCAACTGTGACGGGTACATTCATCGGATCTTCTGCATAGTTTGGCGCAATAACTTTTACTCGATTATCAAATTGTGCCGGGCGACCTTTGAGGAAGGCATCGTACATGTCATCCCATTGAACTGAGTCTAATGGGTCTTTTGCTAGAGTGTCAGCTAAAGCCGGAAAAGCAGTTAGCATGCTGATCAATAAAGCAATTATTTTACTTTTCATCCTACTTAACTCATTGATTAAATTAATAGAATTAAGATTTCATTACGCCAGACAATATAAATTTATGGTGCGCTGAAAGTTAAATTATATTTATTAAATAGTCTTGTTAATTCACCTGTTTCTTTGAGTTCTTTCAGAGCGTCTTTCAGCTTTATCATCAACTCTTCCCTGCCACGTTTAACAGCCATACCAACCACCCAGCTAGATTGATAGGGAGCTGACATGCTAAGTGGTGATAATAAATACTCTTCCAAGTTCGCTGCCAGGGCCGATTCAATTTGGCTTTTTTCTGCGACAACTGTTTCTACTTCTCCATCCCGTAAGGCTTTAATAGCCAATCTAATGGTTGGATAGTGGACTATATTCTCTCTATAACGACCGCCCATAGCGCCTAACAAATAAAAATCAGCTATAGAATCTAATTCAACACCAATATAAGCATCTTCAAATAATTTAAATAAAGGAGGTACGGCTCTTGTGTTATGCCTTACTACAACAATTTCTTCCTTAAAATAAGGGTTGTCGATTAATACCATATCATTATTTTTTGCAAACTGTTTATTGATGGGTACGTGCAACATAATATCAGCAGTCCCTCCGCCTAAATAATGACCTTTCCACACCGAATTTCTTAAGTCATCATCCATAGTTTCATCAGCGATAATCGGCCATATCAAAGGATCAACTGCTAATTTTTGCGCTAAAAGTTTTGCCAGTTCGACCTCAATACCGACCAATCGGCCATTATCTCGAAATGAAAAAGGCGCAAAATTTTGATACACCGCTACGCGAAGATATCCTTTCTCTTTTACCTCTGAAAGTGCAAAGGCCATCTGAGAAAGCAAACTCAATATGATGCAGATGATACTTCGCTTCATTTTAATCAGCAGGTATAGTTTCAAGCCAGGCTCTAATTGCCCACATCGCTTCCTGGCTGATAATTCCCTCGAATGCCGGCATATAAGTAATACCGTTACGGATGGCTCCATTACGTATACGGTAGATAAACCATTCATCCCCCTCATTACCAGCCTCCAGCAGTCGTAGGTCGGGAGAAATCCCCCCTGAAACAGCGCCCAGGCCATGGCACCTCGCACAATTAGAGGCATAACCCGTTTTGCCGATTGTAATGGCTGTTTCAAGCCCTCGATATGGGTTAGATTCAAGCCATTCGTCACCCAGCTGCGGTAAAGTCGACGCATCAACTGCCTGAGGCTGGGCATCACCATGAGCAAAAACAGTCGAGGTGATGAATAATGACAAACAAAATAAAATAACGGGTGTGATTTTCATATTACGCTGACCTTAAGTAATTTAGTTAACAGACGTTTAAATTATTACATAGCCGCAGAAACTGGGTTTATTCAAACGCTAAAGGGTTACGATTCTAGCACTAAAAGCAAATTCAATAGAGCAAAAAAAACCCGCAATTAAGCGGGTTTTTGTGTAAAAGCCTGGTAGTTCCCTACTTTCACATGGCTACTGCCACACTATCATCGGCGCTAAGCGGTTTCACTTCCGAGGTCGGAATGGGATCGGGTGGTACACGCTCGCTATTGCCACCAGGCAAATCGGCATTAGAGAGATTTCTCTACAATAATTTAGAAAGTTGTATATTAATTCATATGTTATTCATTAACCCTTTTGGGTGTTATATGGTCAAGCCTCACGGGCAATTAGTACAAGTTAGCTTCACACATTACTGCGCTTCCACACCTTGCCTATCAACCTTGTAGTCTACAAGGGCCCTTCAGGATTCTTAAAGAATCAGTGAGAATTAATCTTGGAAGAGGCTTCGCGCTTAGATGCTTTCAGCGCTTATCCCGTCCGAACGTAGCTACCCGGCAATGCCACTGGCGTGACAACCGGAACACCAGAGGTTCGTCCACTTCGGTCCTCTCGTACTAGAAGCAGCTTTCCTCAATTCTCAAACGCCCACGGCAGATAGGGACCGAACTGTCTCACGACGTTCTAAACCCAACTCGCGTACCACTTTAAATGGCGAACAGCCATACCCTTGGGACCGGCTACAGCCCCAGGATGTGATGAGTCGACATCGAGGTGCCAAACACCGCCGTCGATATGAACTCTTGGGCGGAATCAGCCTGTTATCCCCGGCGTACCTTTTATCCGTTGAGCGATGGCCCTTCCATACAGAACCACCGGATCACTATGACCTACTTTCGTACCTGCTCGATATGTCCATCTCGCAGTCAAGCACCCTTATGCCATTGCACTAAGCGGACGATTTCCGACCGTCCTTAGGGTACCTTCGTACTCCTCCGTTACTCTTTGGGAGGAGACCGCCCCAGTCAAACTACCCACCATACACTGTCCTCGATCCGGATAACGGACCTGAGTTAGAACTCCGAACATACCAGGGTGGTATTTCAAGGTTGACTCCACAAGAACTAGCGTTCCTGCTTCAAAGTCTCCCACCTATCCTACACAAATAGGTTCAAAGTTCAGTGCAAAGCTATAGTAAAGGTGCACGGGGTCTTTCCGTCTAGCCGCGGGTACACTGCATCTTAACAGCGATTTCAATTTCACTGAGTCTCGGGTGGAGACAGTGTGGCCGTCGTTACGCCATTCGTGCAGGTCGGAACTTACCCGACAAGGAATTTCGCTACCTTAGGACCGTTAT
>JBLIAQ010000034.1:0-12776 GCA_047634535.1 Cycloclasticus sp. | reverse complement strand
AGCGCGTCGATAATGCCCTGCAAAGTATGCGTTTCGCTTGATAAACACTCGGCACCTAATAGTTGGACCAGTTGGTCATTTAACTCTTTATCGGCTAGCACCTCGTTTAACGAAGCGGATGATAATAATTGTTTAATCAGACCATTGATCTGCTTGTAGCCCATTTGCTCCTGACGAAAAGCTGCCAGGTCGAAATAACGATCAGGATCTAATAAACGAAGTCGGGCAAAATGGCTCGTTACACCCAGCTGTTCTGGCGTAGCGGTGAGCAATAACAGGCCTGGTACGCGCTTAGCCAACTCCTCAATGCAACGGTATTCCTCACTCACTTTGTCTTCATTCCAGAACAAGTGATGCGCCTCGTCAACGATCATCAAGTCCCAGTTTGCCGACACTGCCTGCGCGTGGTAGCGAGGTTGTTCAGTTAGCAACGACAACTGACAGAGCACCAATTGAGCTGTTTCGAAAGGATTTATATCCCCTTCTTCAGTAATGGCCTCACAGCGTTCATGATCCATAATAGTAAAAGCCAGGTTAAAACGCCGCAATAATTCAACCAGCCATTGATGGATAAGCGCATCTGGTACGACAATTAAAACCCGCTCAATAGCGCCGGTTAATAATTGTTGGTGCAAAATTAAACCAGCTTCAATGGTTTTCCCCAGGCCTACTTCATCGGCCAATAAAACACGTGGCTCAGAACGTTGCGTGACTTTGTTCGCGATATAAAACTGGTGCGGTAATAGCTGAACGCGGGGGCCCGATAAACCGTAACCAGGAAATTGATCGAGCTTTCGCTGGAACTCCAGGGTTTTCAGGCGTAATTCAAACGACTTATTTTTATCAATTTGGCCGGTAAATAAACGGCTTTGTGGTTTATTAAAAGCACCGACGCTATCTAACTCAACTTCATGCACCACCACTTGCTCACCTTTTTCATTAGCACAAAGGTAAATCAGGCAATGATTATGTTGCTGGGTTTCTTCAATGCATAAGGTTGCGCCATCTTCATGACGTACGGTATCACCTACGTTATACAGCACACGACTAAGCGGAGCATTAGCAAGTGCATAGACCCTGGTTTCTTCAACGGCAGGAAAAAATAGCGTGACGTGGCGGCCTTCTATTTGCTCAACCGCTCCCAGGCCAAGTTCACTTTCGGCATGGCTAATCCAACGCTGCCCCGGATAAAAATTTTGCTGGCTCATCGAACTGTCTCCGCGCTGGATTAAAAGGCGAGGATGATACCCTAAGTGGTCATCCTTTTAAAACTGCTTATCATCAAGATCACGTGTTAATCGAATTTGTGCGGCTATTTCTTCTATCGAAATAGACGTTACATTGAGAAACGGTATGTTTTCCATCTGGAAAAGTTCCTCCACCTGGGAGATTTCTCGTTGGCAAGTTCGTAATGATGCATAAGGGCTACCTGGTCGCCTTTCTTCTCTAATACGACTGAGTTGCTCTGCCGCAATGGTTAAGCCGAATAATTTATTTTTATGCGATTTTATCGCCCTGGGTAAGGTCGCATTATCCAAATCGCTGTCGGTAATTGGGAAGTTAGCCGTGTAGATACCGTATTGAAGCGCCAAATATAACGAAGTCGGCGTTTTACCGGTACGCGATACGCCAACTAAAATAACGTCCGCTCTATCATAGTGATCCAGCCGGGCACCATCGTCATTGATTAACGCATAGTTAACGGCTCGAATGCGAGATTCGTATGAATTCCTGTCGACCAGACCATGGCTTTTACCCGCGATATGAGAAGACTCCTGGAGTAAATCCTCCTCCATTCTGGAAATGTAATCATGAAATAAATCATAGAATATACAGTTACTTGAAATTATTATATTACGTAAATTATCATCAGTAAAAGTGCTGAAAACGATGGGCCGCTCCTGGCTGTTTTCGCTCGCGCTATTAATTCGATCCCTTACTTCAAGGGCTCGCTTTTCAGTATCAATAAATGGAATAACGTGGCGTTCCTGTTCTACTCCTTCGAATTGAGTCATCAAGGTATTACCGAGTGTTTCAGCGGTAATCGCCGTTCTATCGGAGACAAAAAAGATTATTCTGTTTTTCATTAAATATAAGGCTGCTTTTTTTGTTAAAATACTAGATTGCATTAAATTCTAAACTAAACCGAGGATTGAAAGTTGGAAGAATATATTGTTTGGCTAGACTCAACGGGTATGAACGACGTTGAACACGTTGGTGGTAAAAACGCATCTTTAGGTGAAATGATCAGCAACCTGTCCTCTGTCGGCGTTGATGTTCCTGGTGGCTTTGCGACAACAGCCGCGGCTTTTAGAGACTTTCTTTCACAAAGCGGCATTGATGCTCGTATTAATGAAAAACTAACAGCGCTGGACGTTGATGACGTTAATGCCCTGGCTATCGCCGGTAAAGAAATCAGACAATGGGTCATCGATACGCCATTCCAACCTGCACTTGAATCCGCCATCACAGAAGCCTACGCAAAAATGCAGGCCGACGCGAAGAGCGAGTTTTCCGTAGCCGTGCGCTCATCAGCCACCGCAGAAGATTTACCCGACGCCTCGTTTGCTGGCCAACAAGAGACCTTTCTCAACGTCGATGGCATCGACAACGTGATGCTCTCTATCAAAGAGGTGTTTGCTTCTTTATTTAATGATCGCGCCATCTCTTACCGCGTCCATCAGGGATTTGAGCACAGCCTAGTCGCCTTATCTGCCGGTATTCAACGCATGGTGCGAAGCGATATTAGCGCCTCGGGTGTTATGTTTACGCTGGATACTGAATCGGGGTTCCGTGACGCCGTTTTCATCACCTCGAGCTATGGCTTAGGCGAAATGGTCGTACAGGGCGCCGTTAACCCTGACGAATTTTATGTGCATAAACCGACTTTAGAAGCGGGTCGCCCTGCTATTTTGCGTCGAAATTTGGGCAGCAAACTGATCAAAATGGTCTACAACGATGAAACCGGCGCGAAAGAACCCGTCAAAATTATTGATACCGAGCCCGACTCTCGCCTTGTCTACTCTTTAACCGATGAAGAAGTCGAGCAATTATCTCGCATCGCCATCACCATCGAAAAACACTACCAGCGTCCGATGGATATTGAGTGGGCGAAAGACGGCCTTGATGGTCAGCTGTATATCGTTCAAGCCCGCCCAGAAACCGTTCAAAGCCGTGCCGGCAAAGAAATTGAACGGTACTCGTTAAACGAAACCTCTAAGGTATTAGTCGAAGGCCGCAGTATTGGTCAACGAATTGGCTCTGGACCCGCTCGCGTGATCAGCAGTATTGCGCAAATGGATCAAGTAAAAGCCGGCGATGTATTGGTGACCGATATGACCGACCCTGACTGGGAACCGATCATGAAGCGCGCCTCGGCTATCGTAACCAACCGTGGCGGCAGAACCTGCCACGCAGCGATTATTGCGCGTGAACTTGGCATTCCAGCCGTTGTAGGTTGTGGCGATGCCACCGATCATATCGCTGAAAATACCAATATCACCGTTTCTTGCGCTGAAGGCGATACCGGTTATATTTATGACGGTCTACTGGATTATCAGATCGACACCATCAACCTGGATTCAATGCCTGAAATTCCGGTCAAAATTATGATGAATGTGGGCAACCCCGATCGCGCCTTTGACTTCGCGTCACTTCCCAACGAAGGCGTTGGTCTGGCGCGTCTTGAGTTCATTATCAATCGAATGATTGGCATTCACCCAAAAGCCTTATTGGAATTTGAGCAATTACCCGCCGATCTTAAATCGACCATTAGCCAGCGAATTTCTTGTTACGACAGCCCGGTTGATTACTACATTAAGCGTTTGGTAGAGGGTATTTCTACCATTGCCGCTGCATTTTCACCGAAGTCGGTTATCGTTCGTATGTCTGATTTTAAATCCAACGAATACGCCAATTTGATCGGTGGCGACCGTTACGAACCGGAAGAAGAAAACCCGATGCTTGGCTTTAGGGGCGCATCACGTTATATTTCTGAGTCATTCCGCGAATGCTTCAATATGGAGTGCGAGGCGCTAAAATTTGTCCGCGACAAGATGGGGCTCACCAACGTTTGGGTGATGATTCCTTTTGTTAGAACCGTTGAAGAAGCCCGCCAGGTGACCGAACTGCTGAAAGAAAATGGCATCGAAAGCGGTAAAAATGGCCTTAAATTAATCATGATGTGCGAATTACCGTCAAACGCCTTAATGGCAGACGAGTTTCTACAATACTTTGATGGTTTCTCTATCGGCTCAAACGACTTAACGCAATTAACGCTGGGCCTAGATCGCGACTCCGGGCTTATCGCCTCATTATTCGACGAGCGCGACCCCGCCATTAAAAAGCTACTCTCAATGGCTATTCAAGCCTGTCGCAAACAAAACAAGTACATCGGTATTTGCGGTCAGGGGCCATCCGATCACCCCGACCTGGCTAAATGGCTGATGGAAGAGGGAATCGAAAGCGTTTCATTAAACCCGGACACGGTTATTGAAACCTGGATGTTTATGGCCGGACAAAAAATAGAAGGCTAATATCAATATGACTATTACAACGTTCAACCCCCCTGTTCGGACATTAATGGGCCCCGGCCCATCTGATGTACACCCTCGCGTTTTATCAGCCCTTGCTCGGCCCACTATCGGCCACCTTGACCCCAGCTTTGGCGTCATGATGGATGAAGTAAAAACATTGCTTCAATACGCCTTACAAACAGACAATCAGCTCACCTTTCCCGTTTCCGCACCTGGATCAGCGGGCATGGAAACTTGCTTTGCTAACTTATTAGAAGCTGGCGACACCGTCATTGTTTGTCAAAATGGCGTATTCGGCGGACGCATGAAGGAAAACGTCGAGCGCTGTGGCGCAATCGCCGTTATGGTTGAGGACGAATGGGGACAGGCCGTGGACCCAGAAAAAGTAGAGGCCGCGTTAAAGGCTCACCCAGAAGCCAGTGTTTTGGCCTTTGTACACGCAGAAACCTCTACCGGTGCGTTATCTGATGCAAAAACACTTTGCGCACTCGCTCACCAATACGACTGCCTTTCTATCGTCGACGCTGTCACCTCGGTCGGTGGTTCAGAGCTACGCGTAGACGACTGGGGTATCGACGCTATCTACTCGGGCACCCAAAAATGCCTGTCTTGCGTCCCCGGTCTATCACCCGTCAGTTTTAGTGAGCGCGCGCAACAACGCATCAAGCAACGCAAACAAAAAGTCCAGAGCTGGTTTTTAGACCTAAGCCTCGTGATGGCTTACTGGGATGGCGACGGCGGCCGCTCGTATCACCATACCGCACCCGTCAATAGCCTGTACGCACTACACGAAGCACTATTAATGCTAAAAGAAGAAGGCATTGAAAACGCCTGGGCTCGTCACACGCGACTCCACCTGGCCTTAAGGGCTGGTTTAGAAGCGATGGGGCTTAACTTTATTGTGCCCGAACAGTCTCGCCTTCCTCAACTGAACGCCGTGACCATTCCTGATGGCGTAGACGAGAGCGTGGTCAGAAAACGTCTATTACACGAATACGACCTTGAAATCGGCGCGGGGCTTGGTTCTCTGGCGGGTAAAGTGTGGCGCATCGGCTTAATGGGTCATTCAGCTAACGCCAGCAATGTGATGTTCTGCCTGGGCGCATTAGAATCAGTTTTAAGCGATATGGGTGCTAATATAGCGAGCGGCGTAGCCTTACCGGCTGCGCAAAAAGTAACCTTTGGCTAAGCGGAACACACTATGAAAGAAAAACTATTTATCGCCCTACAATATCTATTACCGCAACACGCGCTATCCGCCCTGATGCACAAATTAGCGCGCTGTAAAACGGAGTGGTTTAAAAACTTTGTAATCGAGCGATTTATTCAGTTTTTCGACGTTAATATGTCCGAAGCGAGCGAGTCTGACCCTAGGGCTTACGAGTGTTTTAACACCTTTTTTACCCGCGAATTAAAGCACGATACACGTACGCTGGAACGTGGCAGAACGACGCTTGCCTGTCCTGTTGATGGCACCATCAGCCAAATAGGTCGCATCGAAAACGGCCAATTATTTCAGGCGAAGGGAAAACACTTTAACTTAGCCGCGTTATTGGGCTCAGAATCGATGCTGGCTGATTATGAAAACGGTTATTTCAGCACTATTTACCTGTCACCCAAAGACTACCACCGGATACATTTTCCGATTGGCGGCGTACTAAAGAAAATGGTCCACGTCCCCGGCGACCTTTTTAGCGTAAACCCTACGACGGTAGACGCTATCGACGAACTGTTCGCGCGCAACGAGCGCGTCATCGCCTTCTTTGACACCCCTGCCGGCCCGATGGCGATGGTGATGGTCGGCGCTATTTTTGTCTCCAGCATCGAAACCGTTTGGCACGGCGAGGTCACCCCACCGAGACACAACCAAATTCGCAGCTGGAACTATAGCGACGGCAGGCTTAAGTTCAAAAAGAATGATGAGATGGCGCGTTTCAATATGGGCTCAACCGTTGTATTGCTATACGGTAAAGATAAAATAGCCTGGGCGGAAGACCTGGCGGCTGGACACCCCGTTCAGCTTGGACAGGTGATCGGAAAAATCACAAAATAACGACACGGTGGGCAGACAACAAGCTGCGTATGGGTGTTATGCCTGGGTCGCGATTTTTAGCGTTATTCTTATTTGGTCTGGCATTAACCCTAAAGATCAGTTCACCTGGTTCTTAGAAGTGCTTCCCGCCCTGATCGCTTTTTTTGCGATGGCCTGGACTCGACAAGCATTCCCCTTAACAACGCTGACATATTGTCTTATATTGCTGCACGCTATTATTTTAATGCTAGGCGGCCATTACACCTACGCCGAAGTACCGCTATTTAACGGACTATTCGGTTCAGATCGAAATAATTACGATAAAGTCGGTCACTTCGCCCAGGGCTTCGTACCCGCTATCGTCGCCCGAGAGATTTTAATCCGTCATGCAGTGATAAAAACGCGACGCTGGATGAACTTCTTTATCATCAGCTTCTGTTTAGGCTTCAGCGCGCTTTATGAACTAATTGAATGGTGGGTCGCTCTGGTTTCAGGTGAGAATGCAGAAGCCTTTTTGGGCACACAGGGCTATATTTGGGATACACAGTCAGATATGGCATTCGCACTAGTCGGCGCAATCATCGCATTGCTGTTGCTACCGCGTTTGCACGACAGACAGTTAAGCTCTATTGATAGGAAAGCTTAACACCTCGTCGATAGACTCAGCCTCAACCATCAACATCAGTAAACGGTCTAAACCCAGCGCAACGCCTGAACACCCCGGCATTCCGAACTCTAAGGCCGACAGTAAGTTATGATCCATCGGCACCTCGGTTAAACCTTGTTTTTTTCTTTCCGCCAACTCTTCCTCAAAGCGCGCTTTTTGTTGCTGGGCATCGGTTAGCTCTTCATAACCATTGGCCAATTCAACGTTATTAAAATACACTTCAAAGCGTTTTGCTGTAGCCGGCGTATCGTCACTTAATTTGGCTAGCATCGCCATACAAGCTGGGTAATCGGTGACAAAATAGACCACGTTCTTTTTAAGCCTGGGTTGAATGTACTGGCTAAAAACATAATCCAGTCCATTAGATAGGCTGTCGCCACAAATCTCAACCGCTTCCGGGTTGCCTTGCGCACTAGCATAATCCATCAGTTGCTCAATCGTCGTATGGTGTGGGTCGATAGCCGTCATTTGAGTATAAAGACGAGCATAGCTAGTGGTTTGAAACGCCATATTTTGGCTGAAGCAAGGCATTAAAAGCTCGATCATCTCGGCTATTAAGTCCTGCGCGGTGAAGCCTACTCGGTACCACTCCAGCATAGTGAATTCTGGGTTATGAAAGCGCCCACTTTCACCCTGTCGGAATGATTTTGCGATCTGATAAATGCAGCCAGAGCCCGATGCTAATAGCCGCTTCATCGCAAATTCTGGTGACGTCTGCAGATACAACTTTTGACTATGCTGAGTGCCATTAACTAACTCAGTTGAGAAGCTGTCCAGGTTAACATCACAGCTCGCGGCAGCCGATAACACCGGCGTATCGACCTCGAGTACACCTTTTTCCGCAAAAAAAGACCGTATCGTTTGGTATAACTGCGCGCGCTGATGCAATAAAGCCGCCGAACACGTCGGCGGCCATGACTTATTCTCTGTATCAGTCAATTAAACGACTAGCTCTTTACTCTTGAAGAGTATTCACCGGTGCGCGTGTCCACTTTAATCACTTCGCCGATTTGGACAAATAAGGGAACCCGAACCACAGCGCCCGTTTCAAGCGTAGCCGGCTTACCGCCACCACCTGAGGTATCGCCTTTTAGCCCGGGGTCGGTATCGGTCACTGCCAGCTCTACAAAGTTAGGTGCCTCAACACTTAACGGTGCGCCATTCCATAAGGTGACGGTGCACTTATCCTGTTCTTTTAACCATTTACTGGTATCACCAACGGCGACCGCATCGGCAGAGACCTGCTCATAGTTCGCTTCGTCCATAAAGTGCCAAAAATCACCATCGGCATATAAGTACACCATATCCGTTTCCATTACATCAGCGGCATCTACAGTTTCACCGGATTTAAAGGTACGCTCAATGACGCGACCCGTTTTTAAGTTGCGATACTTTACACGACTAAAAGCAGGGCCTTTACCTGGCCTTACAAACTCGTTTTCGATAATGGAACAAGGATCATTGTCCATCATAATTTTCAAACCGCCTTTAAAATCGTTTGTACTGTAAGTTGCCATGTAAAACTCTCGTTGATTGTTATTTTGTTAAAGCTTGCCGTATATGCTCTATTATAATGATTAACATGATGAACGCAGAAAAAAATTCGATAACAGCTATTTGGCAACAGGAACTGCAGGCGGCTTTTACCAATATCAACGAGTTATTACACTTTTTAAAACTCGATGCAGATGATTTAACGCCACACCAGCAAGCCGCGAAAGACTTTCCTTTACTGGTCACGCATAGCTATGCCGAACGTATTAAAAAAGCTGACTGGTCAGACCCACTGCTACGCCAGGTGCTGCCATTGCCCGATGAATTAGACGAACAACCCGCCTACTCCAGTGACCCGGTCGGGGATAATCATGCCAGCGTGCTGCCTGGCCTGATTCATAAATATCATGGTAGAGTTTTAATTGTTGCGACGGGTGCCTGCGCCATACATTGCCGCTATTGCTTCCGTCGCTCATTTTCTTATGCCAACAATAGCGCCAACCGTTCGCAAATTGACTCCATCATTGACTATATAAACAATAACCCAGACGTTACCGAAGTTATTCTTAGCGGCGGAGACCCTTTAACGCTCAGTGACGCCAGATTTCACGATTTGATGACCCGCATATCTAATATTGTACAAATTGAGCGCATACGAATTCATACTCGCCTACCCATCGTGCTGCCCAATAGGATTACAACTACCTTATTAGAAACTCTTTGCGCCGTACGGCAGAAAGTTATTGTCGTAGTCCACGCTAATCACCCCAATGAGTTAACCGATCAAGTCTCCGGCGCCTTACTAGCATTAAAACGTAATGACGTTACCTTACTGAACCAAACCGTTTTATTAAAAGGCGTTAACGATAGCGAAAACATACTCACTCAATTGAGCCTACGCTTATTCGACTGCCATACTCTACCGTATTATTTGCACGTGCTGGATAAAGTCTCTGGCGCTATGCACTTCGATACAGATATCAACGAGGTTTACACCATTTATGAGCAGCTTCAGCGAAAGCTGCCCGGTTATTTATTACCTAAGCTGGTGCGTGAAGTACAGGGAAAGCCTTATAAAACCCTTTTAAACATCACTTTTTAAAGCATTAACTTTTTGAGTAATTTGGCGCATAATCATTCCAGTTTCAAAATTAATGCTTAATTTGAATATTAATTCCAAAGAACAATAATGAATATTATGGATAAACAGAAACAGTTCACGGATAGAATTGCCCCCTTAATTATCAGACCTGAAGTCGTTTTGCCTTTCGAAGCCAATATTGCGGCGTACAAAGCCTGGGAAGAAGAGCTGCCCATCTTAGACACCAAGTTGACGGCCAATATGCTTTGTACGGCCGCACAGGCAATATTGTCTTCAAACCTCAATGCATTAGAAAAATTTAATCTGGCAGAGCAAACCCTGCTTTGTTTATCCAAGGTGTATTTAGCGTGCAAAGAGTCGATACGAAACGCGAAACTACCGCTGGCGAAAAAAGAAACTGAACTCATTTCCCAACTACTGGCTACATTAACGAGTTTTAACCACTTGTACCTGGATATTATTTGCTCTGCTGACTTTTTTAAAACATGGACCGATGCAGAACAAAAGAGCATTCAGGTATTCTCCGATGCTGAAAAAAGCCAGGTTCTTTTCAGGGCTATTGAACTGCTTGGCCTGAACCAGCTTTTAATATCTCTTGTTTATCAAGTCCCCAAAGCCGACTTTTGGAATGCCGTAAACGTACTTTTCGCTATCGCTTTTTCGCTTAAACTTCATCAAAGTGAACATTTAAACATAGCTGAAGAAGACAGGGTTACGATTGAAAATGAATTTAAAAGAATCCATTTCTTTTATCAGGCCCAAACCAATAGATTCAAGCAGCTCGATATAGAAGCAATATGGTCAATTTTATCTCTTCGATCCGATGACATAGTAATAGCCGAAACAGCGGATGTCTCTTCGATTTTTTATATTGACTTAGAGTCCTCGTCTACTCTATTGAAGCGCGAGAAACTAAGCAGTAACTCTGGAATAAATTGCTTTTTCAATACGCTAGAATTAATTCAATTCATGCATAACGAAATGCCTGTTGCACAGGCAAAATACGGCGCGGTAATACTGTTAACTGATCAACCCAGCCTAAGCAAGGAAATCATTCATCAACTGATAAGCAGTTGGAGCACAGGCCAAACCCGTAAATCATCACGGCGTGAGCAAACCGAACAAATAGTAATTTACCCCGGCTTCGAAAGCATTATCAGAGCATTGATGCTTAAAAATAACCCGGACCTTACTAAGCAAAAAGAAAAACCGGCTGTAGGTTCGGCAGCCTTCAAGCTAGTTGACCTTGAGCTGATACCTTCAGAGGGGACCATGCTTATTCAGCGCGACACTCGCCAGCGTGATAGTAGCGTCAATGAAATGCTCAAGGCATCGTCTGAGCATGCGTTTAGTTCCAAAAACATATGGCATAACCATCACGAGAATACAAGCGGCGCTAAAGGTGAAGAAATGGTTGCTGAAACACTGGATATTAGTTTAGAAGGTTTACAGTTCAGCATTACAGGCAACAATAAATCTCTTTTAAAAACGGGTGACCTGATCGGTATTCAAGCGCCAAAGCAATCATTACAATTGGCTATTATTCGGCGAATAAACAATATGGAAGGGGTGAATATAACTGTTGGCGTAGAAATGATGTCACCGAGTATTAAAATTGCAAACATCAGGTACCTTGATAAGAAAACACCTTCCAAACCCGCCTTGTTTTTGCAAGGAATTCCTTCAAATAATCAACCTGATGCGATCATTTCAACGCTTTCCCTCGATAATAAAGATATCGACCTCGTTCTAAGTACAAAAAATGAAAAAACTTATTTTTCTTTAAATAAAACAATACAAACAAATCAAGTTTTCAACCACTACAGCGTGTTAAAAAAAACAAATTTAGAGTAAGGTTAATGAAAATATAATAAACGACCAATAAATGATTAAACGAACCTTATTGAGCATAAACTTTACCGAAAAAGAGAACCGTCTTATTGATGCAGCATTAAGTAAAATTAACCCAGCCCTCATCACCAGATCGAGCACACTAAATGAGCTTGAAAGCCAACATTCAAACTTATCGAAAGTAAGCCTGATTTTACTAAAACTTAATGACGACGATAACTTAACGGCTGATATTTTAAAACGCATTAAAAAAGAGTTTACTCACCTCCCGGTTATCCTCGTCACCGACGTTGAAATGACGACGACCGGTAGTACGCAATATGGTTTAAAAAACATCATAGATATTCGCCCCTTAAACCCGCTGTTCTTACTCACCAAGTCGATAGAAAGAGAGATTAAATCTCAACATAACAAGTACCTGTTCCATCAAGTTAGCTCTAAGTACAAAAATACAACGTATCGCCTTGATGCATTTTTGAAACATACCGAAGACGGTCTCGCCCTTATCCATGAGGGCAAGTACCTTTCTACAAATAAAGCGTATAAACGTATTTTTTGTATTCCATTTGATGAAAATATCATTGATGCTCCAGTGATCGAATTTAACTCGCCGACTATTTATCCTAGTAATGGCGACTTAACACAAAAAACACTCAACACCTCGCTTGAGTCATTACCCGATGAGACCACCTTTTCAGCATTGATTCAAACACGAAATAACCATGCATTCGTCACCACCCTCTACAAAACACACTGTTTTGTTAACGACCAACTATGCACTCAAATCCTTGTCCACAACCCAGATGCCTGGAGTAATATTGATAAAGGTTTTATTGACTTAAGAACTTTTGATCATGAGACCGGCCTGCATAACAAACGATTCGCTTACGAGTATATTCAAAAAGAATTGGCCACTAAAGAGCCTCATGGCTCACTGGCCGTTATCCTGATTGATGATTTTAGAAGTGTGTAATCCCCCCTTTACTAACCGAAGTTAAAAGTAGAGGTTAAGCTGCATTCAGTAATTGTCTGGGCGGTACGCCTCCAATCGCCGTATGCGGACGTTCATTATTGTAAGACCAAAGCCACTTTGTG
>JBLIAQ010000033.1:0-13220 GCA_047634535.1 Cycloclasticus sp. | reverse complement strand
CTCAACGAGCTGGCTAACGAGTATAAAGAGCCGTTATTGCTACAGGTGATCGGTGGGCTTAGCTGTGAGGAAATTGCGTTGGTCTGCAATATTACAAAAAGTGCAACCATGACCAGGTTGTTCAGGGCGAAACAGAAACTTAGAGATATATTACGGCCAGAAGAAGGGCCAATGGTGCGCGATGAAATGTGAAGACTTTGAATTTGAATATACAGTAGCGCCTAACGAGATAGCGGGTGATGCCAACGAGCACGTGCAATCATGTGCTGCGTGTCAAAAATTTACCCAGTTTCATGGCGCTTTTGAGCAGCAACTAGCTGGCGTTATAAATTGTCCGGTGCCTGATGGTTTACGGCATGCATTGCGCGAATACGTCGTAACCAACAAGCCTGGTTTTTGGAGTGTATCAAAAACTTCTGTTGCGTTAGCGGCTTCAATAGCATTGGCCGTCGGCATCGTTAGCCTTAATTTTCCGTCACCAGATGGCGGCTTACCGATAGATCAGCTCGTTGTGCAACACGTTAAACACGATGGCGCTAACTCGATGAAAACCTCTCATCAGGTCACTCCACAGTTACTGGCCCGGGTCAGCGAGCAGTTCGGTGTGCGCATTAAACTGGCCAGTGATATCAGTTTTGTGGAAAAATGCCCGATTGGTGATAGTTATGGTTTACATATGGTGTATCAATATAATAATCAGCCTGTGACGGTGATTTATATGCCGGAAATCAGCCTGGATCGGACCCTGCCGTTTAATTACTCTGGCTTGAAGGGTTGGGTTAAACCACTTAAAAAAGGTTCACTGGCGGTGCTGGGGGGCTCTACGATTGAACTGCCAAAAGAAGAGTTTACTAAACAAGTGATTGAATGGCTTTAGCGTTCCTGGGTCGAATGATCTTTGGCCAATAACAAGTAAAAAGCAGGAACAATAAATAAGGTAAACAAAGTACCTATACCTAAGCCCGTGGCAATCACGAGTCCAATATCAAAGCGACTAACGGCCCCAGGACCGGTTGCAAACAGCAGTGGAACCATCGCTACTATCATCGATACCGTGGTCATTAAGATCGGCCTTAGACGCACGGTCGCGGCTTTTTCTACGGCGTCTCTTAGTGACAGTTTTTCTGTTATTTGCAATTGGTTTGCAAACTCAACGATCAAAATGCCATTTTTGGCGATAAGGCCGATCAAGGTGATCAGGCCAACCTGGGTATAGATATTCATCGTCGCGGCGCCAAGCATTAAAAATGCCATAGCGCTGGCCAGCGAAAGGGGCACAGAAATTAAAATAATAAGCGGGTCGCGCCAGCTTTCAAATTGCGCGGCAAGTACTAAATAAATGATTAATAACGACATGAAGAAGGTAAGCACTAATGCACTACCTTGTTGTTTGTACTGGCGCGAACTACCCGTGTAATCCCATTTAAAGCCACGCGGGAAGGTGCTTTTTGCCTCTTCTTCAAGAAAGTCCAGGCCGTCTCCCAGGGTGACACCAGGACGTAAGATACCTTCAACGGTTAAATTATTGAGTTGCTGAAATTGCGTTCGCATACTCGGCTCTACAGACGTAGATAATGTGACGAGCGAGCTCAAAGGCACCTGGTGACCCAATGAGGTTCTAAGATAAATATTGTCGAATTTAGTGGTATCAAAACGGTCTGCATCAGCGACCTGTGGGATGACTTTATAACTGCGACCCTGCATGCTAAATTGATTCGTGTAGCCTTCACCAAAGTAGCCCGACAGGTTTTGAGCTATCTCTTCCATGCTGATGCCGAGGTCGGCAGCGCGATCTTTATCAATCAATAAGTTTGCCCTGGGACGGTCAAACTCAATGCTTTTTTGTAAGAAAATAAATAAGCCACTTTGCATCGCTTTGCCAATTAATTCACCCGCGGCATCACTGAGTTGCTCATAGCCTGCGTCTGTAAGAACGACAAACTGTACGGGTAAACCGCCTCCTGCACCAGGCAGCCCTGGGCGCTCTACAACGGCCATTCTTAGGCCAGTAACCGCCGCCAACTTTTGTTGAAGTTCGGGCTTTATGTCCATCTGGGTGCGCTCTCTTTCAGCAACAGGGCCCATTTTGAAGCCGCCGAGCATTTTGTTACTGTCGCCACCGAAACCTAATAAAATAAAAGTGTGATCGTACTCAGGAATGCTTTCGAAAATATTGACGATGTGTTTAGTTTGTTTTTTTAAAAAATCTAATGTGGCCGTTTGAGGCGCAGAACCAAAGGCAATGAGAAACCCCCTGTCTTCAGTTGGAGCCAGTTCTTTTTTTGACAATAAGTACATCGGGTACAGGCTGAGAACAACGGCTAGCGAAAAGGCAATGGGAATGGATGGCGTCGATAAAAGTGGGTGTAATAGTTTTTTATAATTAAGCGCTAAGCGTTCAAAAAAATGTTCGACCGACTTTTCAAATGGCCCTGTATCACCAGCGGGTTTTAAGATCTGAGAGCTCAGCATAGGTGCTAGTGTTAAGGCGACAACACCGGATATAAACACAGCCGCAGCTAATGAAAATGCAAACTCGGTGAATAGTGTGCCGACCAGGCCGTCCATAAATCCAATAGGGAAGTAGACAGCGATCAGCGTTGTCGTCATCGCAATGATCGGTAAGCCCAATTCTTTTGCGCCGTCCAGTGCCGCCTGAAGTCGCGTTTTCCCCATCTCTATGTGTCGGTGGATGTTCTCAACCATAACGATGGCGTCATCTACCACTAGCCCTATCGCTAAGATCATCGCTAATAAGGTGAGTAAATTTAACGAGAAACCCAGCAGTAACATAATAAACGCACCGCCGATTAACGATAATGGAACGGTGATAGCAGGAATGATGGCGGCGCGGAACGAACCTAATGAAAGAAAAATAACGATAATAACAATGCTCAAGGCTGCAACTAAGGTAATGCCTACTTCATTGATAGACTCCTCAATGAACTTACTCGCGTCATAAGGTAAATAGAAATTTAAACCCTCGGGCAGGTTTTGCCTAATTTCTAACAAGGCACTTTGTACTCTTTTAGCGACTTCCAGTGGGTTTGAACCCGGCGCCTGATCGACGGCGATAAAAATAGCGGGTTTGCCGTTAAATAAATTTTCGCTGTCGTAACCTTCAGCACCCAACTCGGCATCAGCAATATCGGATAGACGAATAAGGGTATTGCCCTGTTTGCTGATAACTAAATTATAAAACTCCTGCTGTTTTGAGATATCGGTTGTCGCGCCCAGGTCGATGCTAACGTATTCACCTTTTGTGCTGCCGACGCTCGACAGATAGTTATTGCTACGTAGCACTCTACTAACATCAGTAGCGGTAACGCCCAGCGCAGCCATTCTTTTAGGTTTTAGCCAAATACGCATGGCGTACGTGCTATTGCCTAAAAGCTTCGCCTGTCCGACACCCTCAATGGATTGGAGCCGAGGTTGAATGACGCGCAGGAGATAATCGGCAATTTGCGTTGGCACCATTTTATCGCTAAAAAAAGCCAGATACATTAAGGATGTAGTAGAACCGGTTTTGGAGGTAATGACGGGATCTAGTGCTTCGGTGGGTAAAACGCTCCGTTGACTGGCTACTTTGGCCTGGATATCAGCAATGGCTGCATTGGCGTCGTAGTTCAACCGCATATGGGCTTCGATCAGTGAACGCCCTTGCTGGCTAGTTGACGACAGATAGTCGATACCCTCTGCTTGTGCTATTGCTTGTTGCAGAGGTGTGGTAATAAAACCTTTCACTAATTGGCTGCTAGCACCAGGGTATGAGGTGCTGACTGAAATGACGGTATCTTTAGTTTCTGGATATTCGCGAATTTCTAAAGAACCTAATGAGCGCAAGCCCAGCACTAAAATGAGTAAGCTAATAACGCTAGCTAAAACCGGGCGAGTGACGAAAATATCTGTAAATTTCAAAAGGAATACCTATTGTGTCGGTGCGGCTGGCGTGTCAGCAATAGTAACCGCAATACCATTTCTTAACTTAACGTGTCCCTCGTCTACAACCGTGTCGTTTAGGGATAAACCTCGCAAAATTTCAACTCGCCCGTGACGGCTTTGTCCTACCTTTACCGTACGGTGCTCGACAATCTTTTTGTCATCCCTGTCGATGACTATAAAAACGTTTTCGCCGTATGTGTTGTGAGTAATGGTGGTATCAGGAAGGGTTAAAACGGTTTTTGGCTGCGATACGAGAATATTGATGTTGGCGAACATGCCGGGCTTTAGTTTGAGCTCCGCATTATCAATTAAGGCACGAATAGAAAGTGTTCGGGTGTCAGAGTCCAAATTAGGGTTAACGGCCTGAATACGACCTTCAAAAATCTCATCTGGGTAAGCTTGAACCTGGAGTTGTACGCTTTGGTTAACCGCTAAGTCTGCAACGTATCGCTCCGCCAGGGTAAAGTCAGCAAGAATTGGGGTTAACGAAACCAACGGCGCGATCTGGTAGCCTTTATCTAAGTATTGCCCCGGACTAATTTGACGAATGCCGACGACACCGTCAAAAGGCGCGCGTATTCTTTTTTTATTCAGGGTGCTTTGTTGAGCGATAACCGCGGCACTCGCTAGGTCTAATTCGGCGCGCGCTTCATCGTGGTTTGAACGTGAGGTCGCTTTACTCTTAAGTAGAGACGCTTGCCGGTTAAACTTTAGCTGGGCTAATTTGGCAGCAGCCTTGAGGCCATCTAATTGTGCCTGATCGGTGGATATGTCTAGCTCGATCAGCAAGTCACCTTTAGCAACGGCTTGTCCCGATTGAAATTGAATGGCTGAGACAATGCCCGCTACTTCATTGCTGACAAATATGCCGGAAACGGGATTCAGGCTGCCTATCGTTGGCAGCATTTGTTGCCATTTTTCTTGCGCAACATTAACCGTGGTGACTAATGGTGGTGGCGGTGCTTGGCGCGAAGACATAGCTTTGTTAATCTGCAAAAACTTAGTGCCAAATAAGCCGCCAAAAATTAATACAGTAACAATTAGCAGTAGAACTATTTTTTTACTCAAAAGAGTCTCCGTAAAGTAGCGTTTACTAAAGTAATAAGCTGTATTGTACGATGATCAACATACAGGCTCAAACCTTTAATGTTAACTTGCCGCCGAGTCGTTTAGCCACTTAAAACTAGAATAGCAATAGACGATTAAGCGTAATAGACTACGTAATACACCGGTAAATGGATGAAATATGAAAAATATCAAATGGCTAAGTATTGTTGTATTTCTCTTGCTGTCTTCTTGCGCGCATTTATCAGAGCAAAAAAAACAAGAGCATTTGGAGGCGAAACAGAAATTGTTTATGAAAGCCTTGCGCTGGAAAAGCTATGATATGGCTGCGAGCGTTATCCGTTTCAGAAACCCCGCCCGTCGATTAGCCCCCATTGATGGCTTGAATAATATAACCGTTACGTCGTACGACTTAATCGCCTCACTACCGAATGCGGAAGATGGCTCGGTGGTGGCACAGGCTTTATTTAGTTATATACAAGACAGTACAGGGCGCGTTTATCAGCTCAAACATACTCAGGTATGGTGGTTTGATGAAGAGGCTAAACAATGGTTTTTAGATAGCGATATGCCCGAGTTTAAATTAGATTAGAACGCTACTTATCGAGCTTGGACATTTGCTTTCGTAACGACTTTGTTTTTGCGTGAAACTCTTCAAACTCGCCAAAGTCTAGAAACTTTTGGTAGTGTTTATGCGTTCCTATCACTTTTTTTGCGTGTTTAATGGGACACCAGTACAACTCAATTCGGCCAATAATTTCCCTCGTGTAGGCGATGACGCCATTTCCATAACTACAATACGCACAATTGAGTTTTTCGATGATATTTAGATAGGGTAGTAGATGCCTGTCTGCAACAAAATAATCAGCGCGTTTTACTTTAGGGATTTTATATAAACTAAAACAAATAATATGAAATATTTCGATGCTGATGTGTAACAAAACCAACGGAACGATCATGCCGTATACAAAAGGGATCGATAATATCGAGCGCAATTTGCTGGATGCGAGCCACTCGACAAGGCCTACCTTCATAGCCTTTTGTTGAGCAACAATAGACGTTTCGAATTTTATTTTGGTGCCTTCGAAGTGATATAAAAAATCGCGTTGCTGCTTGGCGATAAGTTGTTCGAGCTTATCTTCAAGATCTCTAATGTCCGCAATAATATCGCTGATAGTTTGGTTCATACTGTTTCCGTTTTAAAAGGCAATAAAGTTTTCAAATACGCCAGTTGCGCATCGACCTGGGTTTTTTCAGCGTTGATAAACTGCTCAATCGCATGACTAAAATCTGCTTGCATGATGACGTGGTTTGACAGCGTTTTAACGGGTTCAAAGCCGCGTGCAATTTTATGCTCGCCCTGCGCGCCGGGGTCAAATCGCCGTAACCCTGTTTTAATGCAAAACTCAATGCCTTGATAATAACAGGCTTCGAAATGTAAAAACTCATATTCCCGTTCACAGCCCCAATAACGGCCGTATAAAGTTCTGTCATCTTTAAAACATAAGGCAGCACCGATCAGGCTGCCATTTTTTGTAGCGCTGATCATGACCAGGTTGTCTTGCATTCTGGCGAGAAGTGCGTGGAAAAACTTAAGATTAAGATAACCGTGTTGCCCGCTACGTTTTAAGTAGGTCAAATGGTAGAAGCGATAAAATTCAGTCATCATTTCATCGTTTATATCCGCCCCAACGATCACTTGCATAGAAATACCCTGCCTGACGATGGCTTCGCGCTCCTTGCGAAGTGTTTTGCGTTTGCGCGATTTAAAACGCGCTAAAAACTCATCAAAAGATGCGTAATCTTTATTGAACCAGTGGTATTGAATGCCAACGCGCTGTTGCCACCCGCACTTGACCAGCAGAGATGATAACTCGGCTGTTGGAAATAACAGGTGCCAGCTAGATAGTCCCTGCGGTCCAAACTTATCATGTAGAGCCTGGCCGATAGTTTTAATGACGCTGATTCTTTGCTCATCGGATTGTATACTTTGGTCAAACATTAAGCGCGGGCCAGTGGCTGGTGTAAAAGGGATAGCTGACAGCAATTTGGGGTAATAATTTAAACCGTGTTGATGATAGGCATCTGCCCAGGTCCAGTCAAAAACGTATTCACCATAGGAGTGAGTTTTTATATAGCAAGGCATCGCGGCGATTAGTTTGCCGTCTTCGTGGGCTAAGATATGTTGGGGTTGCCATCCGGTCGACTGTTGAACGCAACCACTGGTTTCTAATGACGCTAAAAAAGCGTGCTGAGTAAACGGATAATTATCGGCAAAAATTTCCTGCCATTGGGTTGGCAAAATGTCATTAATGCTGTGGAGAAACGTTATGTCCATAGTGATAAGATTAATGAAAAGTTAAACCCATGTGAAAAGTATTTAAGCGTACGAAGGACACATCATAATTGAGAGGGAGGACTGCCTGGTGACAATTCTGAGTAAGATTTTTGTCTACCCGATAAAAGCATTGCCGGGTGTTCAGGTGAACGAAGTGGCAATAACGCAAGGTGGTTCGCTTTGTAACGACCGACGTTGGGCGATAGCGGATAGAAAAGGCCGCTTGATTAATGCTAAAAATAATAATCGAGTCTTTTTGCTCAAACCCATTTTTGACCTGGTGTTGGGAGAGGTGAGTTTTATTGAAAATACAGAGCAGAACCAGACGTATCAATTAGACGATGCAGAGGGATTGTCAAACTATTTTACGGCAAAGCTAGGTCAGCCCGTTTTCTTAAAAGAAGATAAGCAGCAGGGCTTTCCTGATGATACCAACGCGTCTGGCCCAACGATAGTATCTACGGAATCGTTAAAAGCCGTTGCTTCCTGGTACCCAGCGTTTTCCCTGGACGATGTTCGGGCGCGTTTTCGTATGAATTTGGAAGTATCGCCTACGCCAGCTTTTTGGGAAGATCAATTATTCCACAGCGAACAGGCGCCAAAAGAAGTCCGAATTGGACGAGTGAAAATTCATGCATCCAACCCATGTGCACGCTGTGCGGTTCCGATGAAAAACCCCGAATCAGGAGAGCTATATGGCGAATTTTATGAAACGTTTATTCGTATGCGAGAGCAAACTCGACCTGGCTGGACGGATGCGGCGTGTTTCGATCATTGGTATCGACTGGGCGTTAATACGCGGATACCTCGTTCCGAAACCGGCCTGAATATGACCGTGGGCGATGCGGTGAGTATAGAGTTGCCTGCAAGATATTAAAAGGGAATAAGCGATTACGTATTGTCGAATAGCGCGCAATGGCATAAAGTGTGACAGAGAGCTATATATTTTTTTAAAGGGGATGGTATGTCAAACGATAATGTAGTCCAGCTGAAGGAACGTAATCAAACGAATAGTTTGATTGAAGCATTATTAGAAGAACGTAAACAAGTTTGGTCGCTGTATTGCGTAGTGGCGGGCCTGAACGAAACGAAGACTAACAAATCTATGGAAGTCTTGATTGAAGACTTTTGCCAATTGTTGGTCGATTATATTTCACTCGGTCATTTTGGCGTGTACCAAAGAATTCTTGATGGTAGTGAAAGGCGTAAAGCGATTATCAATGCCGCTGAACGCCTTTATCCTAAAATTTCTAAGGCAACCGAAGTGGTATTAGATTTTAATGATAAATACCAAACACTAACACCAAAAATGATTTTGAATGATTTATCGAATGACCTATCTGAACTAGGTGAGCAGCTGGCTAATCGGATTGAACTGGAAGATCAGCTGTTAGGCGAAATGCTTGCCTAAAATGGTTATGAAGTATTGCCCCCAATGTGGCAATCAAACCCAGTCGACCATTCCAGATGGTGATAACCGTCATCGGGATGTATGCGACTCCTGCGATATTATTCATTATCAAAATCCTCGTATCATCGCGGGTTGTATACCAGTTTGGGAAGATAAAATTTTACTTTGCAAACGCGCGATAAACCCTCGGAAAGGTTATTGGACCTTGCCGGCAGGTTTTATGGAGTTGGGTGAAACTACCGAGCAAGCTGCTCTGCGCGAAACTCTGGAAGAGGCCCAGGCGGTTGTTAAAACCGACGAGCTGTATGCGGTATTTAACCTGCCACATATCAATCAGGTTTATATGATGTATCGTTCAGCGTTGTTAAAACCAGAGTTTTCAAGCGGTATAGAAAGTTTAGACACACGCCTGTTTGCAGAACACGAAATTCCATGGGACGAACTCGCCTTCGAAACCATGCGGCTATCACTTGAGTTTTACTTTAAGGATAGAGCAGATGGAACTTTCACTTTTAGATCGGCAGACATTGTAGGGCCTACACTACGATAGCAGTGCTCCAGTGTTGTAAACTAGTGGCTTATGAAACGCGAACACATCATTCAGAGTTTGGAACCTTTGTCGAGCATGCAAGACTGGCCCCGACAAAAGCGCGGCGACGGTTTAAGAGATGCCGCGGTGTTGGTGCCTTTGATAGAGCGCGATGAGTGGCATGTATTGCTCACTACGCGAACCGATCATTTGCATCACCACCCAGGACAAATCAGTTTTCCAGGCGGGCGAGCGGATAGCATCGATCAAACGCCGCTGCAAACGGCTTTAAGAGAAACCCATGAAGAAGTCGGTATTGACGAAAGCTTTATCGATATTGCGGGACTTATCGAACCTTATTTAACGGTAACCAGTTTCAGTGTTGTACCGATAGTTGGGTTCGTAGACCCTGGGTTTACCCTCAATATAGATCCCTTTGAAGTTGCCGACGCATTTGAAGTACCGCTTTCCAGTTTGGCTGACCCGTCAAAATACCAGCGTAAAGAAACGTTCTGGCAGGAACAATGGCGTGAGTATTGGGAATTAACGTACCAAGATCAAAGGATTTGGGGTGCAACGGCGGCCATGTTGTATGCGTTGAGCAGGCGTTTACAAAAGTAAGGGTATTAACGTAAGGCTTTTTGTTGTTCAAGCCTAATCAGGCTTTCTTTCGCATCGGTACCGCCTGCATAGCCACTCAACTGCCCATTATTTGCAATCACTCGGTGGCATGGAATAATAATACTTATCGCATTAGCTCCATTAGCGCTGGCTACGGCGCGGACGGCCTGTTTATTGCCCATTTTTTCTGCAAGGTCAAGGTAAGACGTAGTGGTTCCATAGGGGATCAGTAATAACGCTTGCCAGACGGTTTGTTGAAAAGCAGAGCCGCTCATCATTAAGGGTAAATCGAATTGCTGGCGCTTGAGCGCAAAGTAACTATCAAGTTGTCGTGCTGTTTCATCCAGCACATCACAGCTTGCTTCAACATAATCAGCGTTTAAAGCCGTTTGAATGCGATGATCAATACGCTCCCGCATCGTTCTAGTGTTCCAGTCACACAGGCACAAACGGCCATCATAGGCACCTAGAAGTAAGTCGCCCTGGGGAGCTTTGTAGTGCTGGATTAGAATGTTACCCATCAAGTCATCATACGCTTCTAAAGCGTAGAGTGAATAGACTATCTCAAGAAAGACAGAAGGATATTTTTTGCGAACAGATACCTAAAATATACCGGCAGCGGTTAAACCACCGGTATAAGTAAGCATAACGACACGAACACCAACTAAAGAAAGATAAGAAAGTGTAGGGCCAAGCGCTACGGATGTCGCGCTTATGTTATAAGTTGCTGCCTATAAAAAGCAGCCTGTAAAATTAAACAGGCACAACGTTGTTTGCGCAAGGACCTTTTTGGCCTTGGCCTACTTCAAATTCTACTGCTTGTCCGTCATTAAGAGTCGCATAGTTGTCGCCACTTTTAATTTCTGAATGGTGTACAAACAAATCTTTACCACCATCTTCAGGAGTGATGAAACCGAAACCTTTGTCTGCATTGAACCACTTAACTGTACCTTTACTCATATTCTTCTCTCTACTTTAATTGTCTTCATTGATCGCAGAATTCTGCCTAGGCATTATAGCTGTTTAGTGCCCTTAAATACGCAAACTTAAGAATATAGGTTAATTTAAAGTTTCTGAAACGACAGAAGCCTGTAGATATAAGGCTTGTGGCTAAGGTGCGAAGGCTATCTTTTTTACGTATTAGTGATTATTAGGAGGGATTTGTCATCACCTTTGTTAAAAATAATGCTTGAATCAAGCAATAAGCATGGCCTGTGATAGGAATATGGTGTCGATTTAACGGTTAAAAATTAACGTTTTTCTGTGCTTTTCGAGAATAAAGTTGCTGAAATATAAAATATTATGGCGTTGGCCACTCGAATGCAGGCTCGTCCGTATCGGCTCGATATTTCAGTTGAATCGCCTGTAAAAAGTTACGTAATACCTGATCCTTGCACGCACGATAATGTTTATGATCGGCGCGACGGAAAAAAGCACTCAATTCATGTTTGCTCAATGACAAACCAGCCTGAGTTAATAAATTTAATACCTCGTCATTCTGCAAATTGAGCGCAATTTTTAGCTTGCGCAACACAATATTGTTATTCAACTTGTTTTCGATTTCGGGTAAAGCCCCTTCTTGTTTGCCGCGTTTATCAATAATTAAGCCATTTAAAAAAGTAGCGAACTGTTTATCTGTGCAATTAACGTAAGACTCGTCATCATCTTTTTTAAGCCAATTACTAATTTGCTCACGATCAACCTCTACATCCATCAGCTTAAATAGCTCGATCATTTTTGAATCGCTAAAATCAAAGGTATAGCGTAGGCGGCGTAAAACATCGTTATTGGTCACAAGTAAATCCTAAATTAAGCGGCCATCGCGTCATATTGACGAACGGCCTAATGAGTTGGTTAAAAAACGGTCGTGCTTTAGCGCGAAGAATAGCATTTTTAGGCGCTTTCGAGCGATATTGTTGTGGTTGAATATGTTGTGATGTGAAGACGATTCAAACTAATATCACTTTTAAATTGCGGAATAAATTGGCACTTCGTTATCTTTGCTAATAATGGGTAGTTTATTTGGGAGCAAGTTTGTAACGCTTCATTAGGAATGAAGGTGCTTGTTTTTATGGAAATACTCACGCAACCATGCATAGCGTAAGGCAAGTTTAGTGTCCTTATTGTTCCTGTGGAGACTGTATTGTTCATCTATATATCTATATGCCAGCCCGAAGAGCTCTTGATTAGTTGAACTAGTTACGCTTTTTGTAAATGTTGTGCCTAAGTAATCAACGATATGGTAACCATCTTGATCAATAGTAGTCATATCTTTGCACAATACGGCACAATCCCTATTGTAGAGAGCTAGTTTATCTATATTATTTGGAGGAAGTTCCAAGTGTACATCGAGATAATTCATCGTTTTATCGCCAACGACAATACGGGGATATTGCGCGACTTTACTTTCAAGGTCATAGCTATTTGCTACTATTGCGCCGTATAGTTCGTTTTCATGTAGTTCCACGCCCCACGCCGTCTCGATAGCGCCACGGATAGGATGTTTGTTAGCAAGACCAAGAAAACAAAATGTTCCTGAGAGCATAAATATTTGCAATACTGCTCTCATAGGACACTTTGCCATTTCATTATTAAGAGAGCTGTAATAGACTAAACCGTCAGACCAACGTTGCTGTTTAGCCCCAACCTTTCCCATTTCATCGTATAGCTCTTGCTCCTCAGAACTCAGATACTTTCGTATTGAATAAGCATCAGCCTTTCCTTGAATAAAGTCTTGAGCTCGAACTTGTAATTGTTCTATAGCTCCAACTGTATCGTTTACAATTTTTAGGAAATCAGCTTTTTCTTGCTCTGATGCAAAGTTTGGAATGATGCTTTGACCTGCGAGAGCATTTCTTTGTCCAAGCAAATCAATAAAACATGCACAATAATTTTGTACGTTTGGTTTTTCGCCCAATTAAACCCCCTCCATTAATACCTAACCATATTGCTGCGCAGTATAAACTTTCTTTGTATTTTCATATTATGGTCACAGACCACTTATGTCTCAGAGGGTATAAGTTTCATTGAAACAGAATATAAAAAATAAGTAGGTTATGTTTCCTTCTTTGTTTATTAAACCGTAGTTTCTTTATTAGTACCGATTCAGGCCTTTAAGCTACGCGTAACAATCTCCAGCACGTCTTGAGATAAGGGCGTGTGTGATTGAATGCGCGTGAGTTGCTGCTTGATCAGTTGCTGGCGATGGGTGTCGAATTTTTTCCAGCGACTAAGTGAGTTTGCTAAACGCGCGGCGACTTGTGGGTTGAGGGCGTCCAGGGTGATGATACTATCGGCTACAAAGGTGTAGCCAG
>JBLIAQ010000032.1:0-13262 GCA_047634535.1 Cycloclasticus sp. | reverse complement strand
AAACCGCTAAGAATAGGGGATAGAGCGTGAATGGGGTTTTCAACTAATTCAGGATAGGCTACGTGACCCTGTTTACCGAACAGGCTTAAGTAACCATTGATAGAACCGCGCCGCCCAACGCGTACCATATCGCCAAATACTTTATGACTGGTCGGTTCGCCAACGATGCAGTAATCGATTTTTTCGTTGCGGTTATTCAGTGCTTCCATCACCTTGATGGTGCCGCCGGTTGCCGGGCCTTCTTCATCACTGGTGATTAATAAGGCAATGGATCCTTTATGTTCGGGGTGTTTAGATACAAAAGTATTGCAGGCGGTTAGCATCGCGGCCAGGCTTCCTTTCATATCGGCCGCGCCGCGTCCGTATAATAAGCCGTCTTTAATGGTCGGTTGAAAAGGCGGTGTATTCCATTCTTCTAGTGGTCCGGTTGGTACAACGTCGGTATGGCCAGCAAAGGCAAAAACAGGGGGTTCAGTTCCTCGCCTTGCCCACAAGTTTCGCGTGTCGCCAACGTTCATCCATTCGATAATAAAGCCTCGTTGTTGTAGATAATCCGCCATCAAATCCATGCAGCCCGCATCATCAGGCGTTAGGGATACTTTTTTTAGCAGTTCTTTAGTTAGCGTTAGTGTGTCACTCATAAAATGAAAATTTGTTGGTATGCGTTATTAGAAAAACCTAATTCAAGTGACTGCCCGGTATCGAGAATAGGGCGTTTAATGATGGCAGGGTTTTCTGTCATTAATTTGAGCGCTAAATCCTTATTGATCGTAGTTTTAGTTTCATCAGGTAGCTGGCGCCAGGTGGTACCACGTTTATTGATCATGGCTTCCCAGCCTAATGTTGATTCGAGCCTTGCTAGCAGGTCCGGATTTAGACCATCTTTTCGATAGTCATGAAACTGAAACTCGACAGCATTATCAGTAAGCCATAGGCGCGCTTTCTTAATGCTGTCGCAGTTCTTAATACCGTATAACATGACGGCCATTTTAATCCCTTAATAGCTCGTTCAAACCCACTTTGCTGCGAGTTCTTTCATCCACTGTTTTGATAATAATCGCGGCGTATAAACTATGGCTGCCATCAGCAGAGGGCAGATTGCCAGGAACAACAACAGAGTAAGCCGGTACGCGACCATAGGTCGTTTCACCGGTCATGCGGTTATAAATTTTGGTGCTCTGGCCGATATAAACACCCATCGAAATTACAGCGCCTTCTTCAACGATTACGCCTTCAACCACTTCAGAACGAGCGCCGATAAAGCAATTGTCTTCAATGATGGTGGGGCCAGCTTGTAAAGGTTCTAGTACGCCACCAATGCCAACGCCGCCAGATAGATGAACGTTTTTGCCGATTTGCGCGCATGAACCAACCGTCGCCCAGGTATCGACCATCGTGCCGCTATCAACATAGGCGCCTATATTGACGTACGATGGCATTAATACCACGTTCGGTGCGATATATGAGCCAGCTCTAACAGCCGCAGGAGGGACAACGCGCATTCCGCCTTTGATAAAATCCTCTTCGCTATAGTTGGCAAATTTAGATTCAACTTTATCGTAATACTGCGTTGCCCCGCCATCCATAGGGCGGTTGTCGTTGATTTTGAAGGATAACAGGACGGCTTTTTTCAGCCATTGATTTACCACCCAATCGCCATTTTGTTTTTCAGCGACTCGCGCTTCGCCGCTATCTAGTAAATTAAGTGAGCTAGTCACGGCATTGCGAATTTCTGCAGAGACGGTTGACGCGTTAAAGTCAGCGCGCTTGTCAAAGGCGTCATTGATGATGATTTCAAGTTGGTTCATGTTTTTTTCCTATGTTTTAAAATCTAAAGAGTTTGTAAAAAGCATTTTATTCTATTCGCGGCCTCGACGCATTCTTCAACGTCGGCGACCAGAGCCATGCGCACGTGATTAAGCCCAGGATTGCCCAGTTTGGTATCACGCGAGAGGTACTGACCCGGTAAAACCGTTATATGTTGTTGCTCAAATAGTTTACGGGCAAATTCAATATCAGAAATGGGCGTCTTGGCCCATAAGTAAAAGCCTGCCTCGGGTGCTTTAACATCAAGGTCAGAGCCGATAATATTTAATACGTCGTTGAATTTTTGCGTATACAGCGCGCGGTTTTTTTGCACGTGCTGCTCATCGTTCCAGGCCGCTATGCTCGCATATTGTGACGGCGTGGGTAGTGTGCAGCCATGGTATGTCCGGTAGCTGAAATAGCCGCTAAGAACTTTCGCGTCACCGGCGACAAAGCCCGAGCGTAAGCCGGGCGCATTAGAACGTTTTGATAAACTATGGAAAACCACACAGCGAGAAAACTCGTGGTTTCCCATACGTTGACTGACTTCAAGTAATCCTAGTGGTTTGGCCTGACCGGCGGTGTAAATTTCGGAGTAGCATTCATCAGCGGCGATAATAAAATCAAAGCGGTGCGCCAGTTCGATTAGGCGCTTGAGCTGTTGCTCATCGTGCGTGGCACCACTCGGGTTGCCTGGATTGCAGATATACAGTAATTGGCACTTTTCCCATGTTTCAGAACTGACGCTGTCGTAATCGGGTAAATAGCCATTTTTTTCATCGCAATTAATAAAATAAGGTTGTGCGCCGGCCAGTAAAGCCGCGCCCTCATATATTTGATAAAAAGGGTTGGGCATTGCTACAAGGGCAGGAGTCGTTCTATCAATAATGCATTGCGCAAAAGAGAACAGTGCTTCTCGCGTACCGCTAACCGGTAAGATCTGGTTGTCCTGATCCAGATTGATCGCAAAGCGTTGATTTAGCCAAGAAGCGATGCTTTGACGTAATGAATCAAGGCCCCTGGTCGTTGGGTATTGGCCTAATGTATGCAAATGTTCGAGTAAGGCTTCCGTTATGATCTCGGGCGTTGGGTGTTTTGGTTCGCCTACAGATAGCGCAATATGCTGAAGTTGCGTAGGCGGTGTTATCCCGTGTTTAAGACGAGCAAGTTTTTCAAACGGATAAGCTTGAAGCTGAGCTAAATCAGGGTTCATATTATTAGCAGGTATTCTCTAGTATTAGCAATAAGCTTGGTAGTATAGGGGATTAGCGATTAGGATAAAATCGGCAAACAATAAATTGGCTTTAAATTCACAAGATTAATACAAACACATGCCCGAAAAGCTACTGCAAATTTTTGCCAAAGCCCCCGTTCCTGGATTCGTTAAAACCCGATTGATAGCTGATTTAGGCGTGCAAGGCGCGTGTGATGCGTATGTGGGCTTGCTGGAAAAAACCTTTGAATTAGCAGCACGGTGTGGATATAACACCGAGTTATGGTGCGCTCCAGATCGCCAAAACGATTTCTTTGTAGAATGTTCAGCGAGGTTTGGTTTTGTTTTGCATGACCAATCCGGCGATGATTTAGGTGACCGTATGCGAAACGCACTCGCACAAGGACTTAGAACGCACCGAAAGGTGGTGCTGATTGGCTCCGATTGCCCAGTTTTTACAGAAGACTATTTATCTGCCGCATTTGATTCGTTGGATCTGGCTGATATGGTGTTGGGACCGGCTGAAGATGGCGGTTTTGTGTTGCTAGGTGGTAAGAAGATACACGAGAAGATGTTTTATGGCGTTAACTGGGGTAATAGTAGCGTGTTAAAAAATACGATTTTATCGTTTGATCGCTTGGGACTGACGCATGAACTATTAGCAATCTTATGGGATGTTGATGTTCTCGACGACTATAAACGATGGAAAACCATATCAACATAATTTATGTGTGTGCTGAGTAGATTGCTAACTGAGTTTACCAATAATTAAATCGTTTATTAATCTAATAATATAGTTTAATTAAACTCTCTATCATATTGATATTAAATTAATATATAAAATATTTTTTTGTTTGTAAAATGGGCGGTTATAATATTGATTAAATTTTAATCCATCAAAACCCCATTCTAATGACAGTTGTTACATCTCAGCCACCTATCGTTCAATCTACGGATCTTTGTAAAATTTATAATGCTAAAACCGTTGTCAATAAACTAAGTCTTTCCATCGATGCGGGGTGTTTTTGCGGAATTTTAGGTCCCAACGGTGCTGGTAAAACGACGACCTTGAGAATGTTTATTGGGCATTGCCCTATAGACAGCGGAGAGCTAACGATAATGGGGCTGTCAATGCCAGATAACGCGTCATCTATTCGGGAATGCGTTGGCGTGGTGCCGCAGATGGATAATTTAGACCCCGATTTTACCGTGCAAGAAAACCTGTACGTGTTCGGGCGATTTTTTGGTATTTCGAAAGCGGTTTTAAAGCAACGAATAGTGGAATTACTTGAGTTTGCATCGTTACAAGATAAGGCAGACAGTAAGATTTCTGAGCTGTCGGGCGGTATGAAGCGACGTTTAACACTGGCTAGAGCATTAATTAACAAACCGAGGATATTGATTTTAGACGAACCAACCACGGGTTTAGACCCGCAAGCTCGCCAATCAATTTGGCAAAAGCTTCGCGAGTTAAAAAAGCAGGGTTTAACGCTGATTCTTACCACACACTATATGGAAGAGGCTGAGCGCTTGTGCGATCGCGTGATGGTGATGGATCACGGGAAAATTATGGCCGATGCACCCCCTAAACAACTTATAAAAGACGAAATAGAAACGCACGTGCTCGAAGTGCACGCGGCCACTGACGAGCTAATTGAACAGTTGAAACAGGATGAGTCTATTGAGCGGTTTGAACAATCAGGTGATATTAGCTTTTTTTATGGAGATAAATTAAAATACGCAATGGAGATGCTTGAACAAGGGGGTCACGACGACTATTTATTTAGGCCCGCGAACCTAGAAGATGTTTTTATTAAATTAACAGGACGAGATCTCCGTGAATAAGTCAGCTCAGGGCATGCTTTTTTTATCTCGCAGCGCGGCCATTTGGACGCGTAATATTCGTGTTTGGGGTAAGCTTGCCGGGCCATCACTGATGGGTAATTTTGGAGAGCCGTTGTTGTATTTAGTAGTATTAGGCTATGGTTTAGGTCAGTTTGTCGGCGAAGTTCAGGGGCTTTCTTATATGGCCTTTTTGGCCTCAGGTGTTATTTGTACTAGCGCCGTTAATTCAGCCAGTTTTGAAGGTATGTATTCTGCCTACACGCGAATGGACGTTCAACACACCTGGTTGGGAATGATTTCTACTCCGGTGAGTGTTGGCGAGGTGGTTTTTGGTGAAATTCTCTGGGCGGCTACAAAAAGTCTGATTAGCGTCAGTGCGATTTTAATCGTGGCAACGGCATTAGGGCTGGTTGAGGATGGCTGGGCTATCTTTATCTTGCCAGTCGCTTTTTTAACGGGTTTATGTTTTGCCTCGTTGGCGTTATTGGTTACATCGAGCGCTAGGGGTTATGACTTTTTTCTTTACTACACGACTCTATTTATTACTCCAATGGTGTTGTTGAGTGGTGTTTTTTTTCCAATAGATAGCTTGCCAGAAATAGTTCAATGGTTAGCTAGGTCACTACCCTTGTATCACGCTATTTCTTTAGTGCGTCCATTAATGAGCGGCGGTGAAGTTTCTTATGTTTTGCCACACTTGTCGGTACTTTTGATATTTGGCGTATCTGCTGGCACGCTGGCTACCTACAGGATAAAGAAAAGGCTCATAAAATGAGCCCCTTTCAGTGTGTGATCAGCTTAATTAAATTTATTTAGATACGGATACTTTATTTCTACCCGATTCTTTTGCGCCATATAGAGCCTGATCGGCACGATCAATTAAAGACTCTATGCTATCACCGGCTTTAAGTGCAGTAACGCCTGCCGATAGAGTGACTTTGCCAATAGTTTCCCCGCTGCCTTTTCTCTGAAGTTTACTGTTGCCCATAGCGGCGCGTACTTTATCAACCAGTTGCACCACGTCGGTAAGGGGCTGGTTTAATAGGATAATGGCAAATTCTTCGCCGCCAAACCGTGAGATATGATGCTCGTTTCCTACTATTTGTTTTAGCAATGCGGAGACGTAGCGAATTACCCTGTCGCCGATTAGATGGCCAAAATTATCGTTAATACGCTTGAAATGATCGATGTCGATCATTACTAATGACGCCTTTGCTAGCTCTTTAGTATCGATAAGCGAGGCTACTTTTTTATCAAAAGCCGACCTGTTGTAAAGCCCCGAGAGAGCGTCTTTTTCAGAGGTTTCTTTTACGGCCTGTATCTCTAATTTCATTTTAGCGATTTCGGTGTTGGCTTCTTGCATACGAGCTTGCATTTCAAGATTGTTTTTAACCATCTCCCGCGTGTCTTGTAAAATTTGTTGCATAATAAGCGAAGCGGCTTGTGGATCCTTACTAGAGGATAAGGCTTCGGTATGTTTATGTAGAGCTGCGTCGTAGCCACAAGCTTCATTATTAACATGTGCTATTTCATCGGTAGCTTCCGACATAACTTTTTCTAAGGCTTGCTGAATTTTATTTTGCTGCTCAATGGTGACTGAGCCATTTACGTATTTTTCGTATAGTTCGAGCATTTTGACTAAGGTGAAACCTTTCTTCTCACTGATCGTGTTATCGATGACTTCATTGAGCGCTCGCGAACTACCGGATAGATAGCTATAAAAAACGGCATAATTTACGGGGGTAGGTGCTAAATTTTGTTGCGACAGCATAGGGATGAGCTGTCTCAAGTATTCGGCGGCTTGTTTAGGTTCTTCTGGATGTAGCATATTAATTCCTGAATTTGTTTTTTTGTACCTACCGGGCACATTGTGAGTTCAATAATAGTACAAGTTTTATTTTTTAATGAAATATATTCAAAACTTGGCAACTAACTTAAATGTTGTGCGTATTTTTGTGATCCGGTTCACGTATTAACATTCCGTTGTATCATTTAGTTTTCATCTTCACCCTATTAATGAGGATGCATTATGATGTTGTAAACTTCGTGATTTTTTATGCTTCATTGACTAAAGATATTAAATGATCGTATTGCGCTTTCTTTCACCGCTATTAATTTCGTTACTGTGTGTTTCAGTTGCGCAGGCGGACCTGTATAAGAAGATTGACCAGCAAGGACGTGTGCTTTTTACCGATAAACCGGAAGGTCGAGGTTACAAACTTATAATGCGTACGCCTCAAAAGGGCACGGTTGCTTATCGGCATTTTGAGCGGAATCGGCGAAAACTGACCCCGCTAATACGTCAACAGGCTAAAAAGCATAAGGTTGATTCAGCGTTGGTGATGGCGGTAATTCACGCAGAATCGGCTTACGATCAGCGCGCAATTTCTAGGGCAGGTGCGGTAGGTTTGATGCAATTAATGCCGAAGACCGCAGAACGTTTTGGCGTTACAAACCGCAATAATCCGGCGCAAAATATTAGTGGCGGCACTCGGTATTTAAGACATTTGCTGGAGTTGTTTAAATTTGATATCAGGTTGGCCCTGGCGGCATACAATGCGGGTGAGTCAGCGGTAGCTAAATATGGCAATAAAATCCCGCCTTATCCGGAAACGCAAACGTACGTAAAGCGCGTGGTTAAGCACTATCAATATTATTTGAGCGACAATAAAAGTCTATAGCAATTAGCTATAACAAGGAGAAGGCATGCGATTACTTCATACGATGTTACGAGTTCGTGATTTGGATCAGTCGATTCGCTTTTATACCGACGTGCTCGGGATGGAATTATTAAGACGTAAAGACTACCAGGAGGGGCGTTTTACCCTTGCTTTTGTAGGTTTTAAACCGGAAAAGGAGGGTGCGGTTATAGAGCTAACGCATAACTGGGATGTTGATGCCTACGACATGGGCAATGCTTTTGGTCATATAGCGGTCGCGGTCGCCGATGTTTATGATAGCTGTGAACTAATTCGGCAAAAAGGCGGTGAAATCGTTCGCGAAGCTGGCCCGATGAAAGGTGGGGGAACTGTTTTGGCGTTCGTTAAGGATCCTGATGGTTACTTGATTGAGTTATTAGGCGAGTCTTAAAGAACTTTGCAGCCCATGTTGCTTAATAGCTTCGTTAATTTTATCAGCGGCAAACCAACCAGGGCGTTGGGGTCGTCAGCTTCTATTTTTTCAAATAAAACAATACCCAGGCCTTCTGATTTAAAGGCGGCTGCGCAACCATAGGGTTTGTCGCGTAAAACATAGTGCTCAATTTCTTCAGTAGATAGCTGTTTCATATGCACTTTGCAGGTATCCAGGTCGGAAGAAAAAACATTAGTTTTTGAGTTTAATACGCATACACTGGTATAAAAAGTAATTATCTTTCCAGAAGATAATGATAATTGCTCGACACACTTACCGTGTGAACCAGGCTTTGTTAATTGCGTATCGTCTAGCATAGCCACCTGATCTGAGCCTATAATGATGTGATCAGGGAAGGTTTCGCTGAGTGCGCTGGCTTTTTCGTAGGCCAACCGTGTCGCTAGGGACTGTGGTGTCTCATTCTCCTGTGCTGCTTCATCGATATCAGGTGAGGCGGCTTCAAAGTTTGAATAAATCTTTTTTAATAACTCCTTTCTGAATACAGAGCTCGAAGCTAATACTAATTTGGGCTGATTTTTCATATAATACACCTGTTGAATTAACGCTATTTTACCTACATATGAGTCATACCTTACAGATAGAAGTCGATCCTTTCTTATGCGCCACCCAGGAACGTGAAATTTCTGGCGAGCTGGTTTACGAAAAACTGCAAAGAATACAAGGTGATATTGAATCATCTAGTGATCCTATTAAAGCAAATTTACAGTTTTCGAAAGTAGGTAAATTTGTTGTTTTAACGGGTCGGATTTCTACTAATCTCGTGTTACAATGCGTAGCTTGTCTGGGGTCGATAGAATTTCCTGTTGATATTGAAGTCAAACTGGCCATCATTAATGATGAGTCATTGGTCAATTTGTTGCCAGATGGATACGAACCTTATTTATTAGATGGTGATCGTTTGTCTATTAGTGAGGTCGTTGAAGACGAAGTAGTTATAGTGCTTCCTGATTTTGCGAGGCACGAAATTTGTCCAATTGATTTACCCAAAAACAGTGCAAGTAAAGATTTTTCGCTTGAACCGGATAGAAAGAAAAATCCGTTTGAAGTGCTTAAAAGTTTAAAGAAACATTAATTCTCTGGAGAATTTGAGATGGCCGTACAAAAAAGTAAAAAATCACGTTCAAAGCGTGGCATGCGTCGTTCACATGATGCGTTGAAATCGCAAACATTATCAATTGAGCCAACAACGGGCGAAGTTCATTTGCGTCATCATCTTAGCGCCGATGGTTTTTATCGTGGCGAACAAGTGGTTGCTGATAAAGATTAATTAGTTGAAGGCTCAGCGCTGCTGAGCCTTTCGAGTTTTACTAAGTAAGAATAATTCAGCAGTAAGGCGTGGTTGAATGTTAAATGCAAAAATAACGGGTACCGGCAGTTACTTACCAAAAAAAGTTATCACCAACAAAGACTTCGAATCTATTTTAGATACGTCTGATGAGTGGATTTATGCTCGTACGGGGATAAGGCAGCGTCATGTCATTGCTGAACACGAAACAACGTCTAGCATGGCTGAAATTGCGGCTAATAATGCATTGCAAGCAGCTGGTCTTGAAGCGACTGAGATCGACCTGATCATTGTAGCGACCAGCTCTCCTGATAGAATATTTCCCAGCACAGCGTGCCTACTACAAAGTAAATTAGGCGTGGGCGATTGCGCAGCGTTTGATGTTCAAGCGGCCTGTTCGGGTTTTATTTATGCTTTGGGTATTGCGCACCAGTTTATAAAGGCTGGGGGTGCTAAAAAAGCGCTAGTGATTGGCTCCGAAGCAAACTCAAGGCTATTAGATTACACGGACCGTGGAACTTGCGTCATCTTTGGAGATGGTGCCGGTGCTGTGGTCGTTGAGGCCTCTGAAGAGCAGGGTATATTATCTACACACCTGCATTCTGATGGGCAATATCAAGACCTGCTTTACGTTAATAACCCGATCCAAGGCCAAAAACACGATGGCGACCAGGCATTCATGACGATGCAGGGTAATGATGTATATAAAGTGGCTGTTAAAACCTTGGATCGTATCGTCGACGAAACATTACAGGCTAACGGTTTACTGAAGTCTGATGTTGACTGGCTAATACCGCATCAAGCCAATATAAGAATCATCTCGTCGGTTGCTAAGAGGCTCAATATGCCAATGGAGAAAGTTGTCGTCACAATTGAAGAACAGGGGAATACCTCTGCGGCTTCTATTCCATTAGCGCTTGACAAGGCAGTTAGAGATGGACGGATAAAAAAGGGCGAAACGGTTCTTATGGAAGCGTTTGGCGGCGGATTTGTTTGGGGTTCAGCATTAGTTAAAATGTAACTCTCTCTTTGATTTTAGATAACAATTTATTATGGCAATCAATTCTTTAGCTTTTGTATTTCCTGGTCAAGGCTCTCAAGCCGTAGGCATGCTGGGTGATCTTGCGGCCACGTACGATCAAATCAAAATAACCTTCGATGAAGCGTCCGAGGTATTAGGGCGTGATTTATGGCGATTAGCGCAACAAGGTCCGGCCGAAGAACTTAATCTTACTCAGAACACGCAGCCGCTGGTTCTTACTGCAAGCGTAGCGCTTTGGCGCGTGTGGCGTAGCCAGTCAGCTTTGCTTCCCAGCTTGATGGCAGGGCATAGTTTAGGCGAGTATACGGCGCTAGTTTGTGCGAACAGTCTGAGTTTTGTTGACGCCGTTAAGCTGGTTGAACAACGCGCGCGTTTTATGCAGCAGGCAGTACCAGAAGGAGAGGGCGCAATGGCAGCTATTTTAGGGCTTGAGGTGGCAACATTAATAGATATTTGTGCGCAAGCTGCCGAGGGCGACGTAGTGTCGGCGGTTAACTTTAATGCGCCTGGGCAAGTCGTTATTGCTGGTAACACGGCTGCGGTTAATCGTGCGATTGAGCTAGCTAAAGCGCAGGGTGCAAAAAGAGCGCTGGCGTTACCGGTGAGTGTTCCTTCGCATTGCGAATTGATGCTTCCTGCGTCAGAGAAATTATTAAATGTGATGGCCAGTATTAATGTTGCAACGCCAGAAATCTCTGTTGTGCATAATACGGACGTCACAGAACACCATGATGCAGATGGCATTAAACAGGCGCTCGGCAAACAGCTTTATACGCCAGTTAGATGGACGGAAACAATTGAAAACCTCGTTAACCATAAGATCACTAAGGTAGTAGAGTGTGGTCCGGGTAAAGTGCTAACGGGTTTAAATAAAAGAATAGACAAATCACTAGAGCTTTATTCACTAGGTGATGAACGCTCGTTGAATAACACCTTAGGAGCACTTTTATGAGTGATAAAACAATTGCGCTGGTGACGGGTGCCAGCCGAGGCATTGGTAAGGCGATTGCGCAGCAATTAGCCAACGATGGTTTTTATATCATTGGCACAGCAACTACTGATGCGGGCGCTAATGCAATTTCAAGTTATTTATCTGAGTCGGGTAAAGGTCTGTGTTTAGACGTCAGTAATGCCGAATCTATTCAGTCTGTTATGCAAGAAATTACGGATACGGTGGGCGCACCTACGGTATTGGTTAATAACGCGGGTATTACCAGGGATAACCTGATGCTCAGAATGAAAGATGAGGAGTGGGATGATATTATTGCGACCAACCTGAGCTCTATCTTTCACGTCAGCAAAGCATGCTTAAGAGGCATGATGAAAAATAAAAAAGGACGTATCGTAAGTATCGCCTCGATTGTTGGAGTAACGGGTAACGCTGGCCAGGCTAATTATGCGGCTGCTAAAGCTGGTGTCATCGGGTTTAGCAAGTCATTGGCGAAAGAAGTGGGATCAAGGAATATAACGGTTAATGTCGTCGCCCCGGGTTTTATTGATACGGATATGACCAAAGCATTAGCCGAAGAACAACGAACAGCACTATTACAAGGAATACCGCTAGGACGATTAGGGCAGCCAGAAGAAATTGCAAATGCAGTTTCATTTTTATGTTCTGACAAAGCGGGCTATATAAGTGGTGAAACATTGCACGTTAATGGCGGAATGTACATGAGCTAACTTGTAATTATTTAGTTTAAGTTTTAAATTTAACTTATTGATTTACTTTTAAAAAAATATTATTTTTCTACTGTTGGTAATTTAGAATAAACGTTAATTAAACAGAAACGTTTAATAATGAATGATTTATCAATATAATACGGCTTTCGCGAGTATTGCTTGCGGTTCATAAAAAATTGAGGATATACAAAAATGAGTAACATTGAAGAACGCGTCAAAAAAATCGTTGCCGAACAGTTGGGTGTAAAAGAAGAAGAAGTAACGAATGAAGCTTCGTTTATTGATGATCTAGGTGCAGATTCATTAGACACGGTTGAATTAGTGATGGCTCTAGAAGAAGAATTTGAATGTGAAATCCCAGATGAACAAGCGGAAGGTATCACAACAGTTCAACAAGCGATTGATTACGTTAATAATAACGCAGAATAAATCAATTTCTTACTTACAAAGCACGGTTTAGTGATTAAACCGTGCTTGTTTTTATTTTAGAGAGTCAAATTAGTGTCTAAACGTCGAGTTGTTGTAACAGGCTTAGGGTTAATATCACCTGTTGGTGGTAATGTTCCTGAATCGTGGGCTAATATACTAAACGGTATTAGTGGTATCGCCCCTATAACTCGGTTTGATACGACGGCCTTTCCTTCAAATTTTGGTGGGGCCGTAAAGAATTTTGACGTTAACGACTACATGTCACCTAAAGACGCCAAAAAAATGGATCCCTTTATTCATTATGGCGTTGCAGCGGGTATGCAAGCATTAGATGATTCAGGTATTCAGGTAACCGACGACAATGCAGAGCGAATTGGCGTTGCAATTGGTGCCGGCATTGGTGGTATTTCCGGTATCGAAGCGGGTTACGATGGTTTTCTAAAGGGCGGACCAAGAAAAATTTCTCCTTTTTTCGTACCGTCCAACATTATCAATATGATCTCGGGTAATCTCTCTATATTGAGAGGCTTAAAAGGGCCTAACTTCGCTATTGTCACGGCCTGCACTACAGGCGCTCATAATATTGGTGATGCAGCGCGAATTATTCAATACGGTGACGCTGATGTCATGGTCGCAGGTGGCGCAGAAATGGCGACTTCGGTTACGTCATACGGTGGTTTTTCATCGGCTCGTGCTTTATCTCGTCGCAATGACTCGCCAGAAACAGCCAGTAGACCCTGGGACAAGGATCGCGACGGTTTTGTGTTAAGTGATGGTGCCGGTGTTCTTGTGCTGGAAGAGTTGGAACA
>JBLIAQ010000031.1:0-13526 GCA_047634535.1 Cycloclasticus sp. | reverse complement strand
CCAGAAAAGAATATTGCCTTTGCCAGGGCGCAAGGGCTGGAAAAAATGCAGGCTTTACTGGACGCCTGCCGCCAGAACTAATCATATCGGGGGTTTATTCTCGGGCATAAAAAAGGCCTGTTTCGAATACATCGAAACAGGCCTTTTTGAGTTTTAGCTATATCTTAAGTCTAACGAGTGCCATTTTTCTGTTGCTCTAATTCCTGACTACTAAGGTACTCATCATACGTGCCGTGGAAATCGACGATACCATTGGGCGTGATTTCGACAATACGGTTGGCCAGTGATGATACAAACTCTCTATCGTGACTGACAAACACCAGGGTGCCGTCATAATTATCTAATGCCAGGTTGAGCGATTCGATGGATTCCATATCGAGGTGGTTTGTCGGCTCATCCATTAGCAACACATTGGTTTCACCCAGCATCAGCTTACCAAATAGCAACCTGTTTTTTTCGCCACCCGAGCAAACCTTCACTTTCTTGTTAAAGTCATCTGAAGAAAACAGCAAACGCCCCAGTGTCATGCGAACGATCTGGTCGTTCTGACTGGGTTTACGCCATTGGCTCATCCAGTCAAATAGCGTCATATCAACATTAAAGTCGGCGCTGGCGTCCTGTGGGCAATAACCTAGTTCTGCATTTTCTGCCCAACGTATCTCGCCATGGTTGGCGTTTAGATCACCCATTAAACAACGAAGAAAAGTCGTTTTACCCGCGCCGTTTTCACCGATAACGGCGAGGCGGGTACCGGCTTGCAAAATCATACTGGAATCTTTAAACAGGATTTCATCATCAAATCCGTGTCCAAGGTTTTCGACGGTAACGGCTTCGCGGTGCAGTTTCTTATTATGGCTAAAACGAACAAATGGGCTTATACGCGATGACGGTTTAATATCTGTGAGTTCGATTTTCTCTAATTTTTTAGCACGAGAGGTAGCTTGCTTCGCTTTCGAGGCATTAGCAGAGAAACGACTGACGAAGCTTTGAAGCTCAGCAATTTGAGTCTTTTTCTTGGCGTTTTCAGAATAAAGTAATTCGCGCGCTTGCGTTGATGCGGTCATGAAATCGTCGTAATTACCCGGGTATTGACGTAATTCGCCGTAATCAATATCGGCGATATGCGTACAAACGGCATTTAAAAAATGACGATCGTGCGAAATAATAATCATGGTGCTTTTTGATTGATTAATAATGCCTTCTAGCCAACGAATGGTGTTGATGTCCAGGTTGTTTGTCGGCTCATCGAGCAGCAAAATATCGGGTTCGGAGAATAACGCCTGAGCGAGAAGTACACGCAGCTTCCAGCCGGGGGCAACGTTGCTCATCAAGCCAAAGTGTAGTTCTTGAGCGATACCGGCACTCATTAATAGTTCGCCGGCGCGGCTTTCGGCGCTGTAGCCGTCGAGTTCAGCAAACTCTACTTCTAATTCGGCAACCTTCATGCCTTCGTCTTCGGACATTTCAGGCAGAGAATAAATTCGATCGCGTTCCTGTTTGATTTCCCATAGCTCTTCGTGACCCATAATGACGGTGTCGATAACGGAGTACTGCTCGAAGGCGAACTGGTCCTGGCCCAATTTACCGATGCGCTCACCGGGGTCTTTCGACACGTTACCAGCAGAGGGCTCTAAATCGCCGCCTAAAATTTTCATAAAGGTTGATTTACCGCAGCCGTTGGCGCCTATAAGGCCGTATCGGTTACCGTTACCAAATTTCGCGGAAACGTTTTCGAAAAGCGGCTTGGAGCCAAACTGCATGGTGATATTTGCACTAATTAACATGGGTATATTCCGTACTGTGTTGTTAGGGTTTATCGATTGCCAAAGTTTTCTGGACGGCCGTTTGGACGACTTCCTGCCTCAGGCCGAGCCTTAGGTTTTGATCGAGACTGGTTATTTGCGGGTGCGTTTCTGCCGCCATTTGCTTTTCTCGGTGAGCGTTGCTGATTGTTACGCCCATTTTTTATCGGTTCAGCTTTGATGCTTGGGTCAGGCTCGTAGCCGTCTATCTGTACCTTTAAAATATTTTCTTTAATCAGTCGCTCTATGTCTTTCAGCAACTTTAATTCATCAACGCAAACCAGCGACATGGCTTCGCCCGGTGTGCCCGCGCGGCCTGTACGGCCAATACGGTGCACGTAATCTTCAGGCACGTTAGGTAACTCAAAGTTAACTACGTGGGGTAAGTGATCAATATCTAAGCCACGCGCCGCGATATCGGTTGCCACTAACACGCGAATAGCATTTGATTTGAAATTGGCGAGCGCCTTAGTTCGTGCACCCTGGCTCTTGTTACCATGAATAGCGGCAGCGGTAATGCCATCGGTATTGAGTTGTTCGGTTAGCTTGTTGGCGCCGTGTTTGGTACGGGTAAAGACTAAGATCTGTTTCCAGTCATTAGAACCAATCAAGAACGATAATAATTCGCGTTTGCGTTTTTTATCGACCGGATGGACGACTTGGGTAATCAATGCTGAGGCGGTGTTCTGTTTCTCTACTTCAATCAACGCGGGGTTGTGTAGCAAACTGCTAGACAGTTTTTTGATGTCATCAGAAAAGGTAGCAGAAAATAACAGCGTTTGCTTTTGCTTTGGAAGCAGAGCCAGTACTTTTCGTATATCTCTTATAAAGCCCATATCGAGCATGCGGTCTGCTTCGTCCAGTACTAGAATCTCAACGCCTGAAAGGTCGACGGTATTTTGGCTGACATGATCCAGTAATCGGCCCGGTGTGGCGATTAAAATATCAACGCCTTTACGAAGTTTCTGTTTTTGCGGGTTGATGTTAACGCCGCCAAAGATGACGAATGAAGATAAAGGCAGGTGTTTGCCATAATCCGATACGCTTTCTGCAACCTGGGCCGCTAACTCGCGCGTTGGTGTTAATATCAGAGCGCGTATTTTTGATGGTTTATTGGCTGGTTTGCCGTGTTCCATTAAGCGCTGTAAAACAGGCAGTGTAAAGCTGGCTGTTTTACCGGTACCCGTTTGCGCACCACCCATAATATCCCGACCTTCTAAGATAAGGGGAATGGACTGTTGTTGAATAGAGGTAGGTGTGGTGTAGCCTTTTTCTGATACAGCACGGCTTAATTCGGCTCTAAGGCCGAGGGAATCGAATGACATGTTTTTTCTCCATGAGTCCAGCCACCACTATGTAAATAGGGGACGGTCGAGGCGGCAACTTGCTTGTAACGCTTTGTAAAATAGACGCTAGCGTAATTGAGGGTGAGTGCAGACCGATCAGCACTACCATTGTGAGCGGCGGATTGTACCGGATAATTCAGTTAAATGCTTGAATTAGTTTCCTTTAAAATGAAAAAATAGTGTTTTTATGTTTTAAATTACGTTAATATTAACGCCGCTACATTTTCTAACTGGTTTTTGTAAGATCTGCTCTTGAATTTCCTTGTAAGACTTGTAACATTTTTTTAATTTTATTGAGGTAATATCATGGCAACAGGAACCGTTAAGTGGTTTAACGAATCAAAAGGCTTCGGCTTTATCACTCCAGAAGATGGCAGCAAAGATGTATTCGTACATTTTTCAGCTATTGCTAGCGAAGGTTTTCGCACATTAAACGAAGGTCAACAAGTGAACTTCGACGTAGAAAATGGCCCTAAAGGACCACAAGCTGTTAACGTAACTGCTTAATTTCTGCACGTTTTGAAAGGCCCCGCTTAAGGCGGGGTTTTTTTTGCTTTAAATAAATCATCGATCAGATCCGTATGGTTTAATTAATGTACCGGATGGATAAATTTAACTGAATCAAACGAGATGAATGTTGACATAATTAATCAGATTAATGAGGCTTTATTACCCAGTGCGTTCATTATTTTAATGGGTGTGCTATTGAGGTTTTGGCAGCCCGCGGGGCTAACTCTGGTTGAGACTCGCCGGGTGATTAGCACCTTGGTGCTAAATCTTTTTTATCCGGCGCTTATTTTGTCGGTCATTCCCAAGGTAACCCTGAGTGGTGATATTTTTAGTTCACCGCTGGTTTCCAATTTGGGTATTGCTGTTGGTATGCTGGCTTGCTGGGGTTTTTACCCCTGGTTAAAGCGCCTGGGCTGGGGTAAACCGGAACTGGGTACCTTGATGCTGGTCTGCGGGCTAGGAAATATTATTTCTTTGGGTGTGCCGTTGTTGCAGGCTATTCAGGGCGATGAGGCGGCACGTTTTGCGATTTATATCGACATTATGGCGATCACCCCAATGCTCTGGGTGGTAGGTTTATGGATAGCGATCGAATGGGGAGATAATGATGAGCAAGCCCAGACGCCGCTGAGGTTTGTCAAATCCCTATTGAGCTTACCGCCTATCTGGGCGTTTGTTTTTTCAATTGGGCTTAATATTTATGATATTAGTTTGCCTGAATTTCTGCAAAAAGGGACCAGTATGTTAGGACAGGTCACGATGTCTGGCATGCTGCTCGTCGTAGGTATGTCACTTTCTATTGCTAGTTTGAACAAGCACAAAGGAATTGCGATTCTGGCTTCTATAATCAAATTGCTGATTGTTCCAACGGTTGTTTATTTTGCTGCGCATTTTACGATGAGCGACGCAGATAGCATTCAGGCGACGGTATTGATGGCGGCTACGCCTTCTATGATGGCGACGATGATATTGAGCGAACGGTATGGTTTAAATACGGAGCTTTTGTCGACCGTTTTAGTGCTCAGTACAGTGCTGTTTTTTATAACGTTGCCTGTTTGGCTGATGGTTTTAGCTTAGCGAAAGGCCTTAGTTTATTTCTCTTCCGGTTTTTCGGTTGAAGGTTTAATGCCTTCTACGGGCTCTTCTTTTATCTCGGACTGGAGATCTTTAAAAGCCGTTTCGACATCCTCAAGGCTTTCTGAGAAATTGCTTTTAACGTCGTCCTTTGCTCGTTGTATCGACTGTTTTAATTCTTCGGCGCGTAACTGCTCGTCAATTTCATACTTAACGGTTTTTACCATGCCTTGTGCCTTACCTATCCAGAGGCCTACGGTTCTAGCCACCCGGGGTAATTTTTCAGGGCCGATCACTAATAAAGCGATGATGGCGATAAGACATAGTTCAAAAAAACCGATATCAAACATAGGTTATGAGAGTAAGTTTAAATAAATTTCAGCAAACACCTGCCGACCAATGTTGCGTAGTATAGGGTATTGACTGAGCGGATACAAAACGTCTGGCTTTTATAAGACCCGTACTCTCAGGCGTTTTTAGAGGGGTAAGAATTCGACACAGTTTCGCTCTATGTTGGTAGACTACACAGATAACCCCGATAACTGGAAAGTTTTATTTTATCCTGGTTGAAGCCAGAGGGATTGAACCAAATAAGGTTCGGTCGTTCTAAGGGTCAGCATTCAATAATTATTTGAGGACATTATGTCAGTAACGATAACCGAAAGTGCAGCAGCACAAGTTAAAAATCAACTAGAAAAACGCGGCAAAGGCATGGGTTTGCGCCTTGGTGTTCGTGAATCTGGTTGCTCTGGTTATTCCTACATCATTGATTTTGCAGATGAAATTAAAGAAAGCGATACCGTGCATGAGGACTTTGGAATAAAGGTTGTGATTGATCAAAACGATTTGAGCTTTTTAGAAGGTCTGCAGCTTGATTACGCCAGGGAAGGAATAAACTCCGCATTTAAATTTAACAATCCCAATGTTAAAGACGCATGCGGCTGCGGTGAGAGCTTCACCGTTTAATTAATACGTTCTCAATATCAACTAAATGCGTTGATATCTTTGCGCTTTGGTAGTCATTACTTGATTGCCAGTACAGGCCACAATCTGTAAACTACACTCATTATGATAGCTGGCTATCAGATAACCTAATGCCGCGAATTTAAACGGTTTTTTCTTAAATTAATTTAATTGTTGGAGTAATACTATGGCGCTTGAGCGTACTTTTTCTATTGTAAAACCGGATGCTGTTGCAAAAAATGTTATTGGTCAAATTTATGCGCGTTTTGAATCAGTCGGTTTGCGTATCGTGGCAGCTAAAATGGTGCAGCTAAGCCGTGAGCAAGCAGAAAGTTTTTATGGCGTCCATAAAGAACGTCCTTTTTTCAAGGATCTGGTTGGATTTATGATTTCTGGCCCTGTGATGGTTCAGGTACTGGAAGGTGAAAACGCCGTTCTTAAAAATCGCGAAGTGATGGGTGCGACGAATCCAGCTGAAGCCGCTGCCGGTACGATTCGTGCGGATTTTGCTGATAGCATCGATGAGAATGCCGTGCACGGTTCTGACGCGCCTGAAACGGCCGCCGAAGAAATTAAGTTTTTCTTTAGCGACGCTGAACTGTGTGAGCGTACGCGCTAATAACGAATGAGCTCAAAACTAAACCTGCTAAATCTTGATCGTAAAGGCCTGGAGGCCTTTTTCGCGGAGCTGGGCGAAAAGCCTTTTCGCGCGACGCAGGTTTTGAAATGGATACACCAGGAAGGCGTGTCTGACTTTGAGCTGATGAGTAATCTCAGTAAGGCACTACGAGCGCGCCTTACTGATATTGCTGAAGTTCGTTTGCCGGAGATTGTTTTTGAACAAAAATCTGAGGATGGAACCTATAAATGGGTGCTGGAACTGGACGGACAAAACCGCATAGAAACGGTTTTTATTCCTGAAGAAGGTCGTGGCACCTTATGCGTTTCATCGCAGGTGGGCTGTGCGTTAGAGTGCACTTTCTGTTCGACCGCACAACAGGGTTTTAATCGTAATTTGTCTACCGCAGAAATTATTGGCCAGGTATGGGTTGCGGCGAAAGCGCTTAAAGGTAAGGCAAATCTTACCAATGTTGTGATGATGGGCATGGGCGAGCCGCTACTCAATTTCAATAATACCGTGTCGGCGTTGAACCTGATGATGGATGATTTTGCCTACGGACTGGCTAAACGCAGAGTGACCGTTAGCACTTCCGGGGTAGTACCCGCTTTGTTACGCCTGGCGGACGTTAGTGAGGCGAGTTTGGCCGTTTCATTACACGCGCCGAATGATGAATTGCGCGATATACTAGTGCCGATCAATAAGAAGTACCCACTCGCCCAATTGTTAGAAGCCTGTAAATACTACATAAAAGACGAAAAACGCCGAAAAGTCACTTTTGAATACGTGATGTTGAGTGGTATCAATGATTCGGTAGAACAGGCGCATCAGTTGAGTAAATTGCTTGAAGGTATTCCTTCTAAAGTGAATTTGATTCCGTTTAACCCCTTCCCGAATACACAATATACGCGTTCAAGTAATAATGCGATTCATCGCTTTACAGCGGTGTTGAAAGAGGCTGGTTTGATTACGACTACGCGCAAAACGCGAGGCGACGATATTGACGCTGCGTGTGGCCAGCTAGTGGGTAAGGTTAAGGATAAAACTAAACGTCAATTAAAATCACAACAGGCAGTTATTCTATGAAATCATTATTATTACGTTCCATTGTTGTGTTAACGGCTTTACTGCTCGTTGCCTGTCAATCGCAGCCTATTAAGAATGAGGACCCGTTGATTCAGGGTAACGAAAAGAGTCCGGCCGATGTTTATGTGTCCCTGGGTATGGAATACATGAACAGGGGTATGAACGATGTTGCTCTTGATAAATTGCAAACGGCGATTGAAATTGATAATTCATCCAGCAACGCGCATAACGTGTTGGCAGTTCTTTATGACCGTCTGGGACAGGCGTCATTAGCCGGTCAGCATTATGAAAAGGCGGTATCCTTAAGTCCAGCAAATTCAAGTGCTCAAAACAATTACGCGCGTTACTTATGCGGGGTTAAACAATACGATTTAGCTGATCATCACTTTAATCAGGCATTAAAGAACCCATTGTATAAAACGCCTTACATCGTTTTAACAAACGCGGGCACCTGTGCTTGGCAAGCAGGGCATTTAGATAAGGCTGAAGCGTACTATCGGACGGCGCTACAGCGTAATAAACGGTTCCCGAGCGCGTTATTACAAATGGCTAAGTTAAAGTTTGAGATGAAAAATTATTTATCTACCCGGGCTTACTTGCAACGCCTTAGAGACGTTTCCAGGCATAATTCGGCATCTCTGTGGCTCGGTATTCAGGCAGAGGATAAATTGGGCAATCAAAGCGCTGTCGCGAGTTATGTTTTGCAGTTGAAGCAACTTTACCCCGACTCATATGAGATGAGTTTGTTAGAAAAAAGTAAGTTTAAAAACTCGTCTACAGATTAAAAGAAACCATGAGTAAAAAGTTACAGGCCATTCGAGGCATGCACGATATTTTGCCTGACAAAACTCCGTTGTGGCAGTTGTTGGAAAAAGCAATGTCAGATATTTGCCAGCAGTATGGCTATTCTGAAATTCGTATGCCGTTGGTTGAAAGTACCGATCTATTTTGCCGTTCAATAGGCGAAGTGACCGATATCGTCGAAAAGGAAATGTATACCTTCGTAGATCGTAATGGCGAGTCGTTAAGCCTTCGTCCTGAAGGTACGGCTGGTTGCGTAAGAGCCGGACTTGAGCATGGCTTGTTTTATAACCAAATTCAGCGCCTGTGGTATCAAGGCCCTATGTTTCGCCATGAACGTCCGCAGAAAGGGCGTTATAGGCAGTTTCAGCAAATTGGCGTCGAATGCTTCGGTATGTCGGGCGCGGAAATTGAAGCTGAGATTATTCTTATGTCTTATCGCTTGTGGAAAAAACTAGGCCTGGCCGATGAGTTATCGTTAGAAATTAACTCGTTGGGCACGAGTGAAGAACGGGCCAGTTACAAAGACGTGCTGGTGAAGTTTTTTGAACAGCAGATTGAGCAATTAGACGCCGATAGCTTGCGTCGTCTGCATAGCAACCCTTTACGCATTCTCGACAGTAAAAACCCTGATATGCAAGCGTTAATTGAACGTGCGCCGCGCCTGGCAGACTCGTTGGGCGAAGAGTCTAGTATGCACTTTAAACAATTAAATTCTTATTTAAGCGATGCTGGAATTAAGGTGACGCATAATCCACGATTAGTCCGTGGTTTAGATTATTATTCACACACTGTTTTTGAATGGACGACGACATCTTTAGGCGCTCAGGGAACCGTTTGTGCCGGGGGTCGGTATGATGGGCTAATTGAGCAATTAGGCGGCAAGCAAACGCCCGCTGTTGGGTTTGCATTGGGCGTTGAGCGGCTGGTGTTATTGCTCGAGCAAAAACAGTGGTCGGTTGTGAAGCCTTTGGCTTATATCGTTTGCCAGGGTGACGAAGCAAAGAAAAAAGCCATGCAACTGGTCGAAACTTTGCGTGATCAACTGCCCGAGCAAGGTTTTGTTTTACATTGTGGTGGTGGTAGTTTAAAAAGCCAGTTTAAAAAGGCGGATAACACCGGGGCGACACTCGCTCTTATCCTTGGCGACCAAGAAGTAGAACAAAAACAAGTGGGAATTAAGTTTTTGCGTGAAAGAAAAGAGCAGCAACAAGTTCCGCAGGAAGAATTAATTACATTTTTACAAAACAATAGCTAAAACGGGAAATATGATGGACGCTTATCAAACAGAAGAAGAGCAAGTTGAAAGTATTAAAAAGTGGTGGGCTGAAAATTCACGAGCGATTATTTTTGGCGTTGGTTTTGGTTTGATTTCCATTTTTGGCTGGCAGAGCTGGAAAGACTGGAATCATACGCAAACGATTCAGGCATCAGATAGCTATCAACAACTGGTAAAGTCTATGAAGGAGTCAAAATACGACGCTGCCGTAGCACTAGCCGATGAGATAGACGAGACGTACGGCTCTACGCCATATGCCTCATTAGCTGGTTTGCAAAAAGCGCACGCTTTAATTGAAACAGGCGATCGTAAAACAGCCATTGAGACGCTCGAAAAAGTAGCGGCAAACGCAGGTAACAACTCAATTCAACATATTGCACGTGTTCGTTCACTGAGGCTTCGGCTTGGTGATGGCCAGATGGAAGACGTGATTGCCGCGGTAAATTCCGTTATCAACGAAGAAAACGGCGTTAATCCTGGCGAGTTTATTGGTCAGTATGAAGCGCTTAAAGGCGACGCGTATCGTTTATTGGGTGATATGGAAAAAGCACGGCTTGGCTACCTTGTAGCCTTAAGAACGGCCACCCTGGATCGACGTTTAATCCAGTTGAAGTTGGACGACCTGGGCCCGCCCCCAGCTAGCTTTGCAAACACCGACGAGTCTGCTAATAAGGTTGGGATGAAAAAATGATTCGAGTAGTCAGCATCTTTTTTTTGACGCTCAGCTTGGCAGCCTGTTCAAGTTTGATTGAAACGACTAAATCGGCGAGCAAAAGCCTCGAGAGTCGCGTTATCAATATGATGAGTCCAGGTGGTAACGATGGCCTGGATGCCGCTAAACCGCTTGAAGCGATTAGCAATGAGGTCGTCATCACCAGGGTTTGGCAAAAAAAACCGGGTAAGGGACAACAGGAAAACTTCCTGAAGTTAGAAATGGCGACCTCTAACGGTAAGCTTTATATGGCGGATGACCGGGGTTTGGTCGTCGCTTTAGATCAGAGAACCGGCGATAAAATTTGGGAAGTTAAGACCAATCTACCGATTTCTGGTGGTATCGAGGTGGGTAGCGAAAACTTGTTTTTTGGTACAACGGACGCAGAAGTCGTGGCTTTAAAGCTGAGTGACGGTGATACCGTTTGGACTTCACGGGTATCTAGTGAAGTATTGTCTATTCCTCGCTATTCGGATGGCTTTGTTATCGTGCGAAGTATTGATGGAGCGATCAGTGCGCTAGACGCCAGCGACGGTAAGGAAGTGTGGTCATATGTCAGGGACGTTCCAGCGCTAAGTTTACGCGGAACCAGTTCACCCGTTATCAAAAGCGGTGGTGTGATCACTGGTTACGCCAACGGCAAACTGGTCGTGTTGCGCTTAAAAGATGGCTTACAGATTTGGGAGACCAGTGTTGCGGTGCCTAGAGGCCGAGGTGCTTTGACGCGTATGGTCGATGTAGACGCCGACCCACTAGCGGGCGAGCGCTTTATATATGCGGCGACATTTAATGGTGGTGTCGTAGCAGTGGACGTCAGGTCAGGTGAAATTGCGTGGCGTCGAACAGAAATGTCATCCTTTAAAACAATGGTTGCCGATTGGTTATCCGTGTATGTGGTTGACGTTAAAAACCATATTTGGTCAGCTGATCAAAATGATGGATCGATTAACTGGGAGCAAGATCAATTAGAAAACAGACAATTATCACCGCTGGCAAAAACCGGTGATTATTTGCTAACGACAGATTATGAAGGTTACTTACACGTATTATCTGCGTCGGACGGGCATTTAATGTCTCGTTTAAAAGTGAGTGATGAGGCTATTACTGCAATGCCGTTAATTGATGGTGATTTGATCTACTTACAGGACGTTAAGGGCGAAATTACAGCCATTCGTCTAGGCGTTGCAACCGCTGCGGAATTTAAAAACTAAAATATGTTACCCGTCATAGCTCTTGTTGGTAGGCCAAACGTTGGAAAGTCAACGCTATTTAATTACCTGACGCGTACCCGTGACGCGCTAGTTGCCGATTATCCTGGGCTAACTCGCGACCGTCAGTATGGACTCGTAAGGCGTGGAGAAATCAGATCACTGGTGGTGGACACCGGCGGTATAACGGCAACATCCGAAGGTATAGATGGGGTCGCCGTTGAGCAAGTGCAGCGCGCGCTCGAAGAAGCCGATGTCGTTCTTTTTATCGTCGATGCGCGTCATGGAATACATCCGATAGACGAGGAAATTGGCAAGAACCTGCGCAAGTTAGGCAAGCGGGTTATTCTGGTGGCGAATAAAACCGACGGTCTTGACGCAAACACTCATATCGCTGAATTTCATAAGATGGGTTTTGAAAAGCCATGGGCTATTGCCGCGGCGCATGGGCGCGGGATTATCGAACTTCTGCAATACGTTTTTGAGGTTGTTCCGAAGAGCCAGTTTTTTGATGACGCATTACCAGGCTCGGGCATTAGAGTCGCCGTTATCGGTCGGCCAAATGTCGGTAAATCAACGCTAATTAATCGCCTGTTAGGTGAAGAAAGGGTGGTAGTTTTTGATCAACCAGGAACGACGCGTGATAGTGTTTTTATACCCTTTGAACGATCCGGAAAAAAATATACATTAATAGATACTGCTGGCGTACGCCGTCGCTCAAAAGTGTCCGAAACAGTTGAAAAATTTAGCATCGTTCAAACCTTACGCGCAATCGATGATACGCATGTGGTGATTTATCTGATCGATGCCAGCGAGGGAGTTACCGATCAGGATGCTAGTCTCCTTGGTATGGTGTTAGAGACGGGGCGCGCACTAGTGATTGGTTTAAACAAATGGGATGGCCTAAGCGAAGACCAACGCGACAAGGTTAAGCGCCAGATTGACGTCAAGCTGAGTTTTCTGGAATACGCCGAACAGTACTTTATTTCTGCCCTGCACGGCAGCGGCGTTGGCAAATTGTTCGATTCTGTCGATGCCTTGTACCGCTCTGCCATGATGGATATGGGAACGCCCCGTTTAACGGAGATTCTCGAGCAGGCCATCAGCGCACATCAACCACCGTTGGTGAGTGGTCGTCGAATTAAACTTAAATTTGCCCACCAGGGCGGGCAGAACCCACCCGTTGTGATCATTCATGGCAATCAAACGGTAGCGGTTCCGGGTAGTTATAAACGTTATTTGATGAACTTCTTTAGAGAAAAGCTGGGGCTGATCGGGACGCCGATAAGGATAGAATTCAAATCGCCGGATAACCCCTACGCGAAGAAAAGTAGAAAATCACCGACTAATATTGCTAAGGGTAAAGACTCGAGTCCAGTTGATAAAAGGCGAAATAAACCCAAACCCGCAAAGCACCGATAAAAAAGCTATTTACAACCAGTAGCGCCGCTTTTTTTATCTGCTCTTGGCTCAAGTTTTACGAAATCACCGGCAAACTTTAACTCTTTAAGTTCGGGGTACTGTTTGGTGCGTTTTTTTAAGCTGTGTCGAATGGAACGGATTAGAAAACGTGTGTTCGTGTCCCATGGCATTTCAAACTCATTTTTACAGTGGGTGCAGGTGAAGGTGGCGGTATGACCATCATGTTCAATGGTGGTAATCGTCCAGCAGTCACAGCTGGTGCATAGATCTTTAATTTGCATAGAAGTTTATTTTTCGCTAGTCGCTAATTGGTGTATATAGTCGCCAATAAAAAAGGCGGGGTCAACCTTGGTGTTATTCAAATAGACGTTCCAGTGTAAATGTGGCCCTGTTACACGCCCGGTCGCACCTATTTCAGCAATTTGTTGTCCTTGTTCCACCTCATCTCCAATACTAACCAGCATTTTATTGAGGTGAAAATAACCACTGATTAAGCCCTGACCGTGGTCAATTAATACGGTGTTTCCGTTAAAGAAATAATGCCCTGTATCAATAACTGTTCCACCCGCAGGGGCAAAAATAGGCGAGCCTTTAGCGGCAGCAATATCTAAACCGCTGTGCGGATTTCTCGCCTGCTGGTTAAAGAAACGCTTCAGCCCAAAGGGACTACTTAGGCGCCCATTAGCGGGAAGAATAAAATTTAA
>JBLIAQ010000030.1:0-13593 GCA_047634535.1 Cycloclasticus sp. | reverse complement strand
GCCGCCCATCAGCTCTACAAAAAAACGATTAATCCAAAAATCCTCCACGCGATCGATTGGGCCATGCAAATTGATCCAGCAAAAAGGCCCCAAACAATGGATGAACTCATAAACTCTATTAACTACCTCTAAGATTTTCAATCTTCGTCAATCAACACCCCTCTCTTGCCCTATAATGCGCGTTTATCAATTCAGGAAAAACTATGAGACCTAGTGGACGTAAGGCGGACGAACTTCGCGATATTAAAATAACAACTAACTTCACCATGCACGCAGAGGGCTCGGTGCTGATTGCCTGTGGAAACACACAAGTTCTATGTACGGCGTCTGTCGAACGCGGCGTACCCCGTTTTTTGAAAGACAAAGGACAAGGCTGGGTCACCGCCGAATACGGCATGCTTCCACGCTCCACTCATTCTCGAATGGGCCGTGAAGCCGCGCGTGGAAAACAGAGTGGTCGCACACAGGAAATCCAGCGTTTAATTGGCCGCTCGCTACGCGCCGCTGTTAATCTGAATGCCTTAGACGGATATACCGTTACTATTGACTGTGACGTACTACAGGCCGACGGTGGAACACGTACCGCCGCGATCACTGGTAGCTTTATCGCGCTGTCTATTGCAGTTGATCAATTGCTAGCCGATAAAAAGATCAAGAAAAACCCTCTGCACGGACAAATTGCCGCCGTCTCTGTTGGTATTTATCAAGGCACGCCAGTACTCGATCTTGATTACCCAGAAGACTCGGAAGCCGAAACGGATATGAATGTCATTATGAATGAAGCGGGTGCTTTCATAGAAATACAAGGCACCGCCGAAGGGCATGCGTTTCGTCGCGATGAACTGGATCAATTACTGGATTTAGCGGGCAGCGGCATTGAAACTCTGATGCAACACCAGCGAGACGCGCTGAAAAAATGAGTCCTGAGCTTGTTTTAGCGAGCAGTAATAAAGGCAAAATAGCTGAGATTCAAGCCATTCTTCGTGATCAAAATATTCAAGTGCTGGCACAGTCGCAATTGAATATTTTGGACGCCGATGAAACCGCCTCTACGTTTATCGAAAACGCCCTTATTAAAGCTCGCCACGCTGCGAGCATCTCCAAATTGCCCGCCATTTCAGACGATTCCGGGCTAGAGGTAGACGCTCTTAATGGCGAGCCCGGGGTGTACTCTGCCCGTTACGCTGGCGAGCCTTCTGACGATCGACGCAATACCGCGAAACTGTTGCGCGAACTTGAAAACGTGCCAGAAGGACTGCGCACTGCGCGCTTTCATTGCGTGATGGTTTTTATCGCGCACGCCAACGACCCCGCTCCGCTAATCGGTCATGGCATATGGCAAGGGCAAATTAGCCTTAAGCAAACCGGCGAAAACGGTTTCGGCTACGACCCCGTTTTTTATATTCCCGAGCAAGGCTGTACTTCAGCTGAACTTGAAACCGGCATAAAAAATCAAATAAGTCACCGAGCTCAAGCATTAAGCCGGTTAATGCCGCAGATTTCAGCCTTCTTTGCCAACAAAATATGACGAGCACTAGTGCCGACTATGGTCTCTATATTCATATTCCCTGGTGCGTTAAAAAATGCCCGTACTGTGATTTTAACTCACATGAAAAGCGCGGCGATTACGACGAAGACAAGTACATTGAAGCGCTAATTAAAGACTTAAACATCGAATCGGCCCGAGTAAATAACCGTCGCTTAAGCAGCATTTTTATCGGTGGCGGCACACCCAGCTTGTTTTCGGCCAGCAGTATTCAACGAATTCTAGCGGCTACACAGCGGCTATTGAACGTGAGTGATGGGTTAGAAATCACCTTAGAAGCTAACCCTGGAACCGCTGAAGCTGATAAGTTCGCCGCCTTCCATCAAATTGGCATCAATCGCCTGTCGATTGGCGTACAAAGCTTTAACGATCAACATTTACTAAAACTTGGTCGCGTGCACGACGGCGAGCAGGCGCACCGCGCGATCAAAATGGCACAGGACGCTGGCTTTGAACGCATCAACCTCGACCTCATGTTTGGCCTTCCGCAACAAAGTATTGAGCAGGCTGTAGAAGACATTGAGCTAGCGTTGAGTTATCAAACCGGCCACCTGTCGCACTACCAACTGACCCTTGAAAAGAATACCTTGTTCTATAACAACCCACCGGCTTTACCGCACGATGACCTTATCTGGCAAATGCAAACGGCCTGCCAGGAAATAATAGCCACTCAGCTACAACAATACGAGGTATCTGCTTATGCCGCAGCTCAGCAACAATCGCGACACAATCTGAATTACTGGCAGTTTGGCGACTACATAGGGATTGGCGCTGGCGCTCACGGCAAACTGACCGACGATAGCGGAGCAACCCACCGCTACTGGAAGAAAAAACAACCTCGTGAGTACATGGATCACGCGGGTACAGCGACCTGTTTGGGCGGTGAAAGCATAACCCCCGTGACTGAACTACCGTTTGAATTTATGATGAACGCGCTGAGATTAAAATCTGGTTTTAGCCTCGAACAGTATCGGCTAAGAACCCATCAAGACCCAGCTAGCGTTCAGCCGATACTAGATCAATTGATCGATAAAAATTTAATTCAGCTAGAGTCGACGACTTACCGTTGCACAACGCAAGGCTGGAATTTTCTGAATGATACCCTTGAATACTTTCTACCCAAATGAACAACGAACTTTTAGTCTGTAAAGAATACCAATGCCCTTATTGCGGTGAAACGATAGACGCCTGGGTAGACACCTCACAAGGTAGCCAGCAAACGATTGAAGATTGCAGCGTATGCTGTCGCCCTATCGAACTAAATATCGAAATCGACGAAAGTAATCGTCAACTTTATCTGACAGCTCGCTCTGACAGCGAATAAAATAAGCCGCTAAATTAAAAAAACCTACTCATTATGAATAATTACAAACAAGACTTTATTGAATTCGCCATCGAATGTGACGCCTTACGCTTCGGCGAATTTACCCTTAAATCTGGCCGAGTCAGCCCTTACTTTTTTAATACCGGGCTTTTTAACAGCGGCTACCGCCTGCGTAAACTAGGGCATTTCTACGCCCACGCACTCCAGGACTCCGGCATTGAATGCGATATTTTATACGGCCCAGCCTATAAGGGAATTCCTTTAGTGTGCGCCGTTTCTATCGGTTTATCTGAATTAAGCGAAAGGGATATTCCGTACGTCTTTAATCGTAAAGAAGTAAAAGATCACGGTGAAGGCGGCTTACTCGTTGGCTCTGAGCTGAAAGGCAAGGCACTTATTATTGATGACGTGATTAGCGCAGGAACCTCGGTTAGAGAGTCCGTCGATATTATCAATCAAGCTGGTGCGACGCCTGCGGGTGTATTGATCGCGTTGAATCGCCAGGAAAAAGGGCGGGGTGAAACATCTGCCATAGACGACGTTGAAGGCAGCTATGGTTTTAAAGTAGCGTCCATTATTTGCTTAACGGACATTATTGCGTACCTTGAAACAACGGATAACCTAGAACACCTAAGGGCCATTTTACGTTATCAAGAAACATACGGTACTCGCTAGCCCCCTCCGCGGTGAAACTTGAGCAAAAATAACGCCATAAACTGTTGCTGCTCAAGTTCGCCCATGGCAGAAAAGTCAAAAGTGACGTGTAAGAAGGGCAAACGTATAGACGCCAGCCGCCTCACCTCTTCATCACCCAGCGTGACCAAGACGGTTTGATCGGCGAAAATAAATTTAATAGCATTTCCGTCGCGCTGGTATATCAGCTTGTCTTGAGTCTCCAGTAGTTTACTAAATTCTTCTTTCGAAAAACCCATTTCAAGCGCAAACCGCTTTTGTTTAAATAGCGTCACTAGCCACCAGCGACAGGTGGCCAAAAACCCAGTACATCACCATCCCTTAACTCCGTCTTATCGCGCGTCTCCGCGTTTAAATAAACCCCGTTTAATAGAACAATATGAATCACATCACGCGGCAGCTTTAAATCGTCAATCAAGTGCCCGACCGTGTTGTCATGGGTAATGTCATAGTCGAAGCCATGCGATTTGATGCTATTAACGGGCAGATATTCCATTAACCCCGCAAAGAGTTTTACCGTTACTTTACTCATACTTACTTTACTTACCGTTATTTAAATAAACCAACGCGTGCTAGCGAGCCAAAATTAACCACTATATTTTCAACATAGCATCATAGAAAAGGGCGAAAACTTAGAAAGCCTCGCCCCTCGTCGTCTTTACAAAGCTTATTTACATTAAAGTCCTAAGCGCTTTTTTGTCTCACTAGTCAACGAACCGCTAGTGTCCCAACCACGGGCCGCGTAGTATTCAGGAAGCATCACGGCAAGACCATTTACCTTTCCTGCCGCGGGGCCTTCTGTTGGTGCTTCAGTTAGTAAGCGAGGTGGCAATGTATCGGCCGCGCCGCCCTGGCCAGCAGCATCATTGTACATACGCTCAAGGTTCCAAACCCGTTCACCGATTTCTGCCAGGCGTTCTGCCGTCCATTCGCCTTCGCAGGCCGCGTTTAGTTGTGGAGCAACGTCGTCCAGTGACCAGGCAAACGAGGTGAACACACAAATCCCCGCTGAGTCAAAAGCCGCTGTAGCATCTTGAAAGCCAATTTGTAATTCGGCTTTACCTTCCGTCACTAATGGATCCGTCTTAATGGGTACGCCCAATACCTCAGACGCCACCGTATAACCACGCAGGTGACAAGCGCCACGGTTAGAGGTTGCAAAGCCTAGACCCATGCCTTGTATGCCGCGTGGATCGTAGGCCGGGAACTCTTGTCCTCGAACGCTCATAGACAATTCAGGGTGTCCGTGTTTTGCACAGAAACGCGCAGAGCCCTGGCCTAATTCAGCGCCAAAACCCTCACCGATAGCGACCAGTTCAGTACATTTCATCATCGCTGCCGCGTTACCGAAGTTTAGCTCAATACCGCCTGTGTCTTCAGTAGTAAGCACCCCCATCTCAAACATTTCCATTGCCGCAGCAATAGTTGAGCCTAAAGAAATTGGGTCGATGCCTTGTTCATTACAAATAAACTGCGCATAGGTGAGCGCGTCTAAATCGTCAACACCGGTATCACTACCGAGAGCCCAGGCTGCTTCATATTCCAGGCCACCTGAATTGCCGTGATACGTATGATGCAGACCTTCTTTATTTTGAATACTAAAGTGCTGAGGATCGATCGTTGAAATACGTCCACAAGAGATCGTACAGGCGAAGCAACCAGCATTTCTGGTGAGATTGGCTTTACCATCTGACTCACGCGGTTCTACCATCGCTTCGCCAGATATTTTTGAGGCACCCGCAAACTGTGATTTTTTCCAGTTATGCGTTGGCATTGCGCCCATTTCGTTGATCACGTTCATTAACACCTGGGTTCCAAGTGCAGGTAAACCCTGTCCGGTCACCGGGTTTTCAGCAAGGATCACTTTAGCCGCATTGGTGGCTTCAAAAAAGGCTTTAGGGTCGTTAACCGCTACGCCTTTGCTACCACGGATAGCAACGGCCTTTACGTTTTTAGAACCCATCACCGTACCGACACCAGAGCGACCAGCGGCGCGATGAAGGTCATTAATAATTGCTGAGTAAAGCACGCCTTTCTCACCCGACACACCAATTGCTGCAATACGCAGCTGTGGGTCTTGATGCTTGGCGTGTAACCACTCATCTGCTTCCCATACCGATTTACCCCAAATTTCATCGGCGGGTAAAATTTCTGCCTTGTCGTCATTGATACTGATATAGACAGGTGTTGGCGATTTGCCTTCCAGAATAACCATATCCCAGCCGGCGCATTTCATTTCATTGCCAAAGAAACCGCCTGAGTTTGAACACGCCACCGAATTGGTCAATGGACTTTTGGTAACCACGGAATAACGACCCGCCGTGGACGCCATGGTACCCGTTAAAGGCCCGGTAATCATATACATGGTGTTTTCAGCTGAAAGGGGGTCCGTCATTGGCGGCACCTCTTCGGTTAAATATTTTGTCGCCAGGCCGCGCTGACCTAAGTACAGTTCCACCCATTCCATATTTAAAGGCTCGGGGGTGCAGGTCCCTTTGGTTAAGTTAATTCTTAATACTTTTTTTGTCCAGGACATGTGTTACTCCCTCAAAATTGTTACCACCAAAAAAACTGAATAAAACTTAGTTCGATGGGATAGCTTTAGCCGCATAATCTTTCATTTTGTCGTAACCCGTCCAGTTCGCATCCTGATAGGTGATGGCGTCTGTTGGGCAGGCTTTAGCACACTCTGGATCGCCGCCACAAAGGTCGCATTTGATAACTTTTCCGTTATCGGCGTTATAGTTAACTGTGCCGAAAGGACAAGCGATGGTACAGACTTTACAGCCCACGCATAAATCATTGACAATTTCTTTTGCGCCAGTTGTTTTATTTAATACTATCGCTTCCACTGGGCAAGCGTGCATACACCAGGCTTCGTCACATTGCGTACACGTATAAGGCACAAAAATACCTTCTTCATGAAACGGGAAAATCTTAATGCGTGACTTAGTCGGGTTAAAAACTCCTTCGCCTTCATACGAACACGCCATTTCGCACTGCAAACAACCGGTACATTTATTTGCGTCTATTACTAATGACATTTGCATAACACCCTCCTCTGGGTTGTATTTTATTTTTAAATCGTTAACAAAAAAACTAACCGCCCGTTACGCTCATATGTCGAAAGATAACGGGTTTTTCGGTAATATCAAAATCGTGCCCTTTGGGCTTGATCTCCATAGATTCGATCAGCGCCTGCTTGACCTTATTTAAATCTGTTGGGTTTGCTCTTAACACGCGCTTTAAATCCATCGAGTGTTCCTGACCAAGACAAAGTAATAATAAACCGGAAGCCGTTACCCGAACTCTGTTGCAGGTGTCGCAAAAATTATGACTGTGTGGCGAAATAAACCCCACCGAACTGTCGTACCCGTTGACACTATAATAGCGCGCTGGCCCACCGGTTGTTTTAGTGCTGGGGAGCAAATCAAATTGCTGCTCAATATCTCGTTTAATCTCGTCGCTTGAATAATAGGCCTCTTCACGCGAATGACTATCGATGGCACCCAGTGGCATCTCTTCAATAAAGCTAATATCCAGGCCTTCATTCATTGCATATTGAACCAGGCTATTTACTTCATCGTGATTTCTGTTTTTCAGAATCACGGCATTTAACTTAATTTTTTCGAAGCCCGCTTTTTTTGCCGCCTGTATACCTTTTAATACGGTATCAAGCTCACCCACACGCGTTATTTTTTTAAATTTATCGGCGTCCAAGCTGTCCAGGCTGATGTTGACGCGCTTTACCCCTGCGTCTTTTAAAGGTTGCGCCAGTTTTTCAAGCTGCGAACCATTGGTCGTGATAACCAGTTCATCTAAACCATCCAATTTCGCAATATCCGCAAGCAGGCCTACAATGCCTTTTCGGACGAGTGGCTCGCCACCGGTAATACGAATCTTGGTCACACCCATTTCGACAAAGGCTTGTGATAAACGCGTTATTTCTTCCAGGGTTAAAACCTGTTCGCGAGGCAAAAAAACCATCTCTTCGCTCATACAATAGACACAGCGAAAATCACAGCGGTCTGTGACAGAAATTCTCACATAGGTCACCTGCCGACCAAATTTATCGATCAGTTTATTATCGTTAATCGTTGGTAACACGTTAGACATTCTATTCGCCCAGCTTTTTTAAACTTTAATTCTAAGGTTTTTATGGAGTTAATTCGCAATTGATAATGACTATCAAAAAGCAATTATTCTCAATTGAGAATTGGCTTACATCCATGCCATATTTGTTCACACACCTTACATCAATTCAATTTTACAGGTCAATATTTAGTCTTTATATGAATCTATTAATTTAACTTGGCGCGTACACGGGTCCGCCATCTTTAGGTTTCTATGTACCCCGATCAGATTTCATTTAAGATGGTGAAATTACACTTAATTAATTCTTTTCAAATGTTTTATTCATCCATAAAAAATCTGTGTCTCTTATATTTTTTTATTACTATCCTCGGCTTTTCTAGTGTTAGTTTTTCAGCAGAAAAACCATCCATAAAGGTTTCCGTGCTTAAATTTGGTACGGTGAATTGGACCTTAGAAACCATAAAGCGAAACGGGCTGGATAAACAAAATGGCTTTGAACTAGTAATTCAACCATTAGCCAGCATTCAGGCCAGTAATATTGCACTGCAGGCCAACGCGACTGATATTATTGTCTCCGATTGGAGCTGGGTTGCACGCCAACGCGGGGGCGTTTCTAATTATTCATTTGCACCGTATTCTAGCGCGACTGGGGCAGTCATTGTGCCTGAACACTCATCGATTCGATCCATACAAGATCTTGCTGGTAAAAGGCTAGGCATCGCCGGTGGTGGTCTAGATAAAAGCTGGCTACTACTTCGCGCTCTGGCTTTAAAGGAAGGAATGGACCTTGATAAGGATGTCGATAAAGTATTTGGCGCGCCGCCCTTACTGAATAATCTCGTTTTACGCGGTAAAATTGACGCTTTAATTAATTTTTGGCACTACAACGCCCACCTTAAATCGATTGGGTACCGCGAACTAATCACTACGCACAATATTATTCATCGACTTGGTATTAAAAGAACCGTGCCCATTTTGGGTTATGTTTTCAGTGAAGCCTGGGGAAAGAAAAACGCTACAACTTTAAATAAGTTTCTAGTTGCCAGTCGTCAAGCCAGCGAGCTTTTATGTCAATCAGACGATCAATGGGCGGCGGTTTTGCCACTGACGAGAAGCAAAGACTCGGCCACTCAAATATTACTTAGAAAAAGTTATTGCGAAGGCCGTATCACGAACTTCACAGCAGCGGACCGGGATGCCATCAGCCGCATTTATTCAATTTTGGCTGAAACCGGCGGAAAGAAATTAGTGGGCTCAACTAAACAATTAGATACCAATTTGTTCTGGAACGACGGTTTCGAATAGTTTATTTTAAGTTCTTATATAAACATGACGCGCTCATCACTCTTCAACTCGACACTGTCACTTGGGCTATTGCTCTTAATATGGCAATTAGCGGCCGTACTTATAAATTCATCCGTTCTACCCGCACCCGCTTTAGTATTAAACGCCTTAATTGAAGCCATTAAGAGCGGCGAGTTACCACACCATCTGGGCATCACTTTATACCGTTTAACTATCAGCTTCTTTATCGCGCTATCTTTAGGTACGGCTATTGGCTTAATACTCGGTCGTTATAAAAAAATCGATCGTTTTTTTGATAGCTGGCTCATTATTCTGCTGAACATACCCGCGCTGGTGACGATTATTTTGTGTTACGTCTGGTTTGGTCTCGTTGAAACGGCCGCTATTTTTGCAGTAGTTATTAACAAGCTGCCCAATGTCATCGTTACGATTAGAGAAGGCGCGAAAAACCTGGACGAAGAGCTGATTGCGATGGCTAAAGCGTATAGATTTGGCCGCCTTAAAACCCTACGACACGTAATTTTTCCTCAGTTGTTTCCTTATATCATGGCGTCTGCTCGAACTGGCCTCGCCTTAATTTGGAAGATTGTTCTGGTTGTTGAGCTATTGGGAAGAAGCGACGGTATGGGGTATCAGATCCATTTGTTTTTCCAGTTATTTGACATTACCAGCATCCTTGCATACACCGTTTCGTTTATCGTCGTCATCCAGTTCATCGAAATGGCTATCTTAAAGCCCCTGGACAAAAGTGCTCAGCGCTGGAAATAATTTCATATGAAGCAATTATCTGTTGATATAAAAAACAAGCGCTTTCCTGCGGCCGATAGTGCCGCAGAGGTCAGCGTGCTAGAAAACTTACATTTCGAATTATCAAACAACGAATTTATTTGTATTGTGGGCCCATCAGGCTGTGGCAAAACGACCTTGCTGAACATCATTGCAGGACTCGAGGAGCACTTTGAAGGCTCGATCCATATCGCCGAAGATAACTCTATGATGAAAAGCAGTTATGTTTTTCAAACCCCTCGTTTACTACCCTGGCGTACGGTCTTTGAAAATATACAACTGGCGACGAGTAGCGACGAGACTTCGAAAGCGACAATAGAAGCCCTCCTTGATAGCCTCGGTTTAAGCCATTGTTTAAATAGCTATCCCCATCACTTATCGCTAGGTATGCAGCGCCGAGTTGCGCTGGCTCGAGCGTTCTGCGTACAAAGTAAAATTTTACTTATGGATGAGCCCTTTGTATCCTTGGATAACCCCACGGCTAAAAAAGCACGAAAACTTCTTTTGAAGCTTTGGGCTGAACAACCCCGAGGCATTGTTTTTGTCACTCATGATTTAAACGAAGCCATCGAACTGGCCGATCGAATTTTATTTTTATCGGATTCCCCTGGCTGTATCGTTGCTGATGTTGCAGTGACCATAGCCAGAACTGAAAGAACGTCAGTCAACCTTAAAGCATTTAAAGATCAACTTAAGCTTTCCCACGCCGACATCGCTCATCTGATTTAGCGCCCGGAGCTTTAGTTTTGAGCATAAAAAAGCCGCTACCTTTAAAAGTAGCGGCTTTTCTTCGTACTAGCTTATCACCCCAACGAAGGGATTAATAAAGCTTTAAGCGGCTTTCTTGGCCGTTGCTTTCACTTCTTTCGTGATAACAGCGTTGCCTTCTTGCACAAGCTTGATCACTTCTTCGTTGTAGGCTTTAACGCCTTCAACCAATACTTTACTGTCTGAAACGGCTTTCTCGAAACCATTTTGAGCCAATTCAACCTGCTCTTTAACGAAAGTAGTAAATCCTTCTGCGTCTTTGATCGCTGTAGCCGCTTTAATGCGTGCTTCAGTTAAAGCTACGTATTCTTTAACAGCAGCTTGTTGCGTTTCAATCGCTTTTTCGATTTGAACTTTGTTAAATTCAGCCATTTTTTTAGCCGGAGCTAAGAATGCATCTAGATTCATCATAGTAATATCCTTTTGTTTAAGTTTAATTAACAAACTACGTTTTGTTGCAGTGCATTATATCGGGCTTTTTATTGCAGTGCAATATTATTTCATATTGCTTTTTAGTATATATTGGTTATTTATTTTCTTTTTTATATCCATTTACTATAAAGGCCGGCATGCCTTAAGCCATCCATCAATAAAATATTTAACTTAATGCATGACTCACCTTACTCATTTCAAAAACGACAAACCATTTGAAGCCTTCCATTCGCTCCATAATATAAGCCTTAAGAATTTAACGCTTCGTTTGAAAAACAGGTGTCTAGCGCTTTTAACGTCTGCACAACGGAATTCAGCAATTAAACATCGACTATTATGAACACTCAGCCGAAGCAGGTACTTACAGTTCTAATTTTTGCGGTTTTTTCTGGCTCTTCTCTGTGGTTTTCTAGTAATGCTATTTTAAACGAACTGAGCCTGGCGATACCTGAGATGGATTACGGCGTTTCAGCAATTACCTCGGCCGTGCAGTTCGGCTTTATTGTTGGCACCCTTTTATTCTCATTGCTCAACGTCTCAGACCGCTTTCCTTCGGGCCGGGTTTTTCTCGTCTCGAGCCTATTGGGTAGCCTGTCAAATGCTCTTATCGTGATATTACCACTGGATGGCGACACCCTGATCATATCGCGTTGTTTAACCGGGTTTTTTCTTGCTGGCATTTACCCCGTCGGCGTTAAAATAGCGGCGCTATGGTGTAACAATGATCTGGGCCGCGCCTTAGGACATATCGTTGCCGCCCTAGTCCTTGGTACCGCCTTCCCCCACTTAATTAAGGCTCTAGATTTGTCCTTAGACTGGCAATGGGTCATTATCAGCGCCTCGTGCCTGTCGATCTTTGGTGGATTGTTAGTCGCTTTTTTTATACCCGAAAAATCAAAGGGAATACGAACGCCCCATCACGAAGGCTGGTCACTTTTAAAGATCTTTAAATCCAACGATTTCAAGTCGTCCGCATCGGGGTACTTTGGCCATATGTGGGAGCTATACACCTTTTGGGCATTTGTTCCAATAATTTTAACCGTATACACGCAACTATCAGTTGCAGAGTTGAATATTCCGCTTTGGAGCTTTTTAATTATTGCCGCCGGTGGCATAGGCTGTTCTGTCGGTGGATTATTATCTTTAAAGCTGGGTAGCGCACGGGTGGCGTTCTACCAATTAACCACCTCAGGAATTTGCTGCTTAATTTTTCCGTTAATGCTGAGTAGTCCAACTAGCATTTTCCTGTTTTATCTCGTTATATGGGGAATAAGCAGCGCCGGCGACTCGCCTCAGTTTTCGACCTTAAACGCTAAAACAGCACCCGTGGACGCGGTAGGCTCTGCCATCACATTCGTTATATGCCTTGGCTTTGGGCTAACCATATTAAGCTTACATGTATTTAACTTTTTAATGAGCCAATTCAGCCTTCAAATTGCCGTATCATTAATGTCCATAGGCCCTTTATGTGGGCTAATTGCTTTATACCCATTAAAGCAAAAAAATCCATTATTCAACTAAAGAGAACTCACTCATGTTTATCGCAATGAACCGATTTAAAATTGTACCCGGTAAAGAACAGGCTTTTGAAGATGTTTGGCGACAACGCGAATCGTACCTGGACTCGGTTCCTGGTTTTATTAATTTCAATCTATTACGCGGGCCAGCACTGGAAGAACACACCTTATTTGCATCTCATACAACCTGGCAAGACAAGGCTACTTTTGACGCATGGACGCACTCTGACGCTTTTAAAAAAGTACACGCTCAGGCTGGACAAACAAAAGGTTTATACTTAGGTCACCCGAATTTTGAAGGCTTTGAGGTCGTGCTTTAAAAAAGAGCTTAGTCTTCTTTTTTTGGCTCGATGGGTTCGTCTTCGCGTTTAAATTCACCTTCGATAACATCAACGTCTGAATCGTATTGCCCAGTTGGGTTTTGAAAACCTCCAGCTCCCGGCTGGCTGATAAATTGGCTCTGTAAAATTGATAAGGCAAATTTTCGCCTTACCATTGGGATCAGACATATAAAACCGACTATATCAGTCACAAACCCCGGCGTCAGTAACAACGCAGCACTGAAAAGCAACATCGCGCCTTCTATCATTTCTATCGCAGGTATTTCACCGCGAGACAAGCTCGCTTGCACCCGCTGGAATGTCGTCATTCCTTGTAGCCTAAATAAATAAGCACCCAATACCGCGGTAAAAATAATCAACACCACCGTTGAAAGCGCACCAATTAAGCTACCGACTTGAATTAGAAAATAAATTTCTACGACGGGCACGATAATCAATAATAATAAAAAAGCAGAAAATGGATTCATAGTAAAGTAGCTTACACAGGATCGCTTGCGTTGTAAAAAAGCTTCTACCAGTATTGATTATATTTCGTTAGTTTGAAAAACTGATAGTGTTGACGAATCAAGAAAATTCTTAGCCGGTAGAGATTCAATTTACAGCTCCTGAGTATTTAACTGACCGTAAAAAGGAAAGATTCCACGCCGAAGGTGGGTCTTAACGACCATCAGATCAAAATCAACTTTTTCCCAATAACGACAAGGGGCTATAATGAAACGACGGATAACTTAACTCACAAAAACTATTGCTGCCTTTATCATTCAAAATTCACCCTACTAGCTAAAA
>JBLIAQ010000029.1:0-13625 GCA_047634535.1 Cycloclasticus sp. | reverse complement strand
TCTGATGTTTCATCGTATAAATTGGCTACGTCCTTTGCCAGTACAATTTCTCTATCGGTTGTGGTCTGCACATTTTTTGTTAGGCGCACAATTTCATCCCTCGCAGCCAACAACTTGTTATTGGCTACTAGCATTTCATCCTTGCTAACCTGCGCATTCTTTATAGAGATTAGGATCTCTTCATTAATTAATATGGCTTGATCACTGGTTTCATTAATAATGACTACCGACTTCTCAACATTATTACCTACACCCAAAGAGCTCGTTGATAGCTCATGGGCAATCGACGCGTTTTCAGTTGACGACTGCTTGGCCGCCTCAATAAGAGCTTGAAGTGCGCTGAGTAAAGCGTTGACGCCATCAGCCATTTCACTCAATTCTTCTGGCGCATTATTATCCAGCGATTGAGTAATGTCCTTATCTTTACCAATTTCGAGTAACTTTTCTTTAAATTTATTCAGTGGCTTAATAACCCCATAATTAACGATCGCAAGGGATAGAGCAATAAAAAAACCCAGCAAAACAACCGATACCATTAAGAGGTGCTGGCTTATTTCATTGGGGACAATCATCACCTCAGCTTCATCAATTTCTGACATTATTGCCCATTCAACATCCTCACCTACCTTAACCGTAGAGTAGGCCGACAATACCGGGCTATTGTTATAATCAATCACGATTTCTGTGTTCGTTTGCCCGGCAAAAGCACTTTGTGTTGCCTTCGTATCCACCGATCCTAACCCCGGGTTATCAAAAGATGCTTTTAATGTATGATTCGTTTGATCTAAAAAACTATCACTGCGCATTAGATTATCCGTGCCCACCAGATAATCTTCCTGTGATGCGCCGTAGCCTTCACGATACTTCATAATGGCATTGATTTTTTCATCTGATAGTTGAAACACCAATACAGCATAAATTTGCCCACTAAAGATAAGCGGCGTGCCAATAAACATGGCGGGGACATTATTACTCGGTGCGTAGGGCCTCATATCAACAAATGTTGTACGGTTATTTTCAATCGTTTTGCGCCATATTTCTGCAAGACCGCTGTCTTTCAGTGATCCATATTTTAGGTTAGCACCGTAATCAGATTGCTTCGCTGCAGAGTACATAACGTGGCCGTGTTTTTTATTAATAACAAAAACATCGCGATAACCATATACATTTACATAGGCCTGAAAGAACTCTTCGTTACGTTGCGTCAACGTCTTCACTCTATCGTTATTTACGGGAAAAAAAGCGTCTTCGCGGACGCCTAATTCGTCATAGACCGTTAAAAGATCGATCATCAGGTCTATCATATTATTACTTTTAGACAACACAGATATATCTTCGACCCTCTCTTGAAAGAAAGACTCCAACTGGCTCTTTTTCGTATCCCGAGCCGACGTTAACCTGTCGTAAGAAACTTTAACCAATGCCTCGGTAGTTTCTGATGATGAAATATAGGTTGTTATACCTGCCAAAGAAATTAATGCAATTATTGTCATTAACAGAATTTGAATCTTAAGCGAGAGCTTACTCATATTTAATTCTTCCTTATCATTACCCATACTAAACAATAGCAGCTTTTTACTAAAAAGCTGAGGTGATGAGGCTCATTGAAATTTTAAAGTTTGCGTATTTGCAAAATACTGAACCTGATAATTTATCGGCTGCACAACTTTAAACTTTAGGTGAAGATGGCGCCAAACACTATTACAATTACACCCATTATAGAAAACTGGGGTCATTAAGAGCCAAAAATTTAACGTCAGAATCCAAGCCAAGGTATCATGTCAATGATAGTTTTAAACTTTCCATATACACGATTAAGTTATATAACACACCGTAGCCTAACAACTAAAAATGTCTAAATCAGAAAAACCGCTGCAAACTAATAACCCTGAACTGCTGATAGAAAGAGAGCGTAATCGCGCTATTTTAGCGTCACTCAGTGAAGGGGTTATCTCTGTCGACCCAGAGGGTAATGTCAACTATATTAATCCATCAGCAGAAATGCTACTGGGCGTTTCGCATCGACAGGTTATCAACAAAACCGTTGAAGGTATTTTTCAACTCTTTGATGATGATGCACAACGACCCATATCCTTAGCGCAACAAATCGCTACCCATAATACCGTTAAACATGACACCAAGGTGCTCAGCCAGGCCGTACTTAAGAGGCTTGATGGCAACGAAATATTTATCGACTGGAACTGGGCCAGCATTTTAGACGAGCACGATACGCCACTCGGTGTGGTTATCACTTTTCGTGATATCAGCGATACTCACAACCTGACGCTTCAACTGGAGCACCAGTCAACACACGATAGTTTGACGGGCTTAGTTAACCATGACGAATTTAATAAGCGGCTTAAAAATTTACTAACCTCGTCGTTCGGCTCTAATGCTATGCACAGTTTAATTTATATCGACCTTGACCAGTTTACGGCTATTAATGATAGCTGTGGTTATCAGGCAGGCGACCATTTACTAAAACAGGTTTCTGCCTTACTTCAACCCAAAGTTCGAGGCCGGGACACACTCGCCCGAATTGGCAGCGATAAGTTTGCTGTGTTACTGGAAAATTGCCCTAAAAAAGTCACTCTAAAAATAGCTAACGATCTTTTAAGGACTATTCAGGATTTTCGTTATTTATGGGACGACACATCTTTTGATATAGGCGCCAGCTTGGGTATTGCCTATTTTTCTAGCGACCCTTTGGATGAAAATAATGACCCTATTATCGCTGCAAAAAACGCCTGCAAAAAAGCTAAAAATAGCGGTAGAAATCAAATTGTTGACGTTGATATTTCACACCCCCTCAACCATACAGATAATCAACAAGCAGAAATGCATTGGGTTGGCAGGATAAAGACCGCTTTAAATGAAAACCGCCTGGTTCTTTTTCAGCAAAGCATTATGCCTATCGACCGCATTGCACAAGATCATTTACATTTTGAAGTGTTACTCAGAATGAAAAACAAAGAGGGTGAACTGATCGCGCCCGGCGCTTTTTTACCGGTTGCCGAGCGTTATAACATGATCAATAAAATCGATCGTTGGGTCGTCGAAAATACCTTTAAGTGGCTGTCTGAAAACCCAACCGTATTAAATAAAACGCACTTGTGTAGCATTAATTTATCAGCCTTATCGTTATCGGATCAGACTCTATCGAACTTTGTTAGCGATTGTTTTTCAACCTACGCTATCGATTGCAAGAAAATCTGTTTTGAGGTGACCGAAACATCTGCCATTCATAACCTGGATTATGCAATCAAATTTATGGGCCAAATGCAAAAACTGGGCTGCTCCTTTTCGCTCGATGATTTTGGTACCGGCATGTCTTCGTTTTCATACCTCAAGCACTTGCCCGTTAACCATCTTAAAGTAGATGGTTCATTCATTAGAGATATCACCGATGACCCAATTGACCTGGCGATGACGCGTTCAATAAACGATATCGCTCACGTAATGGGTATGCAGACCATCGCTGAATTTGTTGAAAACGAGGACATACTCCAGCTACTAAAGAAACTCGGCGTGGATTATGCGCAGGGCTATCATATTGCCAAACCAGCTCCGCTGGATGCGCTGCTAGACAAATAACAGTTAGAACCTGACTTTTTTCAGCCTGAGCGCGTTAGCTATCACCGATACCGAGCTCAAACTCATCGCCGCCGCCGCGATCATTGGCGACAGCAGCAGGCCGAAGAAAGGGTACAAAACACCTGCCGCTATAGGAACGCCCAGGCTGTTATAAAGGAAAGCAAACACCAGGTTTTGTTTAATATTCCTCATCGTCGCCCTACTGAGTTGCTGTGCCCGTACGATACCCCGCAGATCACCTTTCACCAGAATGATGCCGGTGCTTTCTATCGCTACGTCCGAACCATTACCCATCGCAATCCCGACATCAGCCTGAGCTAAAGCAGGCGCGTCATTCACACCATCTCCAGCCATCGCCACTACTTTGCCCGCCGCTTGCAGCTCTTTGACCATTTCTGCTTTTTGCGCCGGTAATACACCGGCTCTAAATTCATCAATGCCTAGCTGTTTCGCTACGTGCTCCGCCGCGCCGTGTTGATCGCCCGTTAGCATCACAATCTTAATACCGTTTTCGTGTAATTGACGAACCGCTTCAGGGGTAGATGCTTTAATTTCATCTTTTAAAAATAACACACCCGCTGCGCGCTGGTTAAGCGCCATATAGAGTGGAGTAGCGCCTTGAAAGCTATCTCCTACAAACACCTCTAACGCTTGTGCATCAATCTGGTTATCCTCAAGAAACGTCAAATTTCCCAGTAACACCTTCTGACCATCAACCGTTCCAGCAACGCCTTTGCCGGGCGTCGATTCAAAGTCACTCACATCAAAAAGTTTTTGCTCCACCGCCGCTCTAACTACCGCCTCTGCTAACGGATGTTCGCTGGCTTTTTCCAAACTCGCGGCAAGTTTTAATATCATTTTATCGTCAAAGTCGCGCGTTACTTTTATGCCTACCAGACTGGGTTTACCCGCAGTCAGGGTACCGGTTTTATCCACCACCAGGGTGTCCACCTTTTCCATTAACTCCAGCACTTCAGCATTTTTAATTAATACACCCATTGTTGCGCCTCTCCCCATACCGACCATAATCGACATCGGTGTTGCCAGACCCAGTGCGCAAGGACAAGCGATAATGAGCACCGCAACGGCGTTCACAACCGCCATCGCCAACGCCTGTTCGGTTGATAAAAAATACCAGGCCAGGAAGGTGATGACCGAAATACCTACCACGATGGGTACAAACCAGGACGCCACCACGTCCACTACTTTTTGAATGGGCGCGCGACTACGTTGCGCCTCGCTGACCATTTGAATAATTTGTGACAGCAGCGTTTCACCACCAACCCGTTCTGCGGTAAATAGAAAGCTTCCGGTGCCATTTAGCGTGCCACCCACTACTGGATCATTGACGAGTTTTTCAACCGGCATCGGCTCGCCGGTCACCATCGACTCGTCGACCGAACTGTTGCCTTCCAGTAATTTACCATCTACCGGAATTTTTTCACCAGGGCGAACCCGCAACACGTCGCCAACACGAATATCTTGTAGAGGAACGTCTTCTTCCTCGCCCTGTTCGTTAACTCGTCGCGCCGTTGTTGGCGACAAACCCAGCAATAAATGAATCGCCTTATTGGTTTGGCCGCGAGCGCCTAATTCCAGCACCTGCCCTAATAACACCAGGGTAATAATAACCGCCGCCGCTTCAAAATACACCGGGATAACGCCTTGCGAACTCAGCATCGATGCTGGAAATATACCGGGCGCAAGCACTGCCACTAAACTGTACAACCAGGCCACCGATACACCGAGCCCTATCAGGGTAAACATGTTTAAATTCCACGTTTTAATCGATTGTACGGCGCGTTCAAAGAAAGGCCAACCCGCCCACATAACTACGGGCGCTGCCAATACTAACTGGACCCACAACATGGTTTTCGCTGAGGCCAGTCTGAGAAAAAGATCACCCACTAACATTTCTGACATCGCGATTAGAAAAAGTGGCAGGGTAAACAACAGGCTGACTTTAAAGCGCCACGTCATATCGTCTAACTCGGGATTTTTTTCGTCTAAAACGACTGTACGAGGCTCCAGGCTCATGCCACATTTCGGACAGAGCCCCGGTTCATCTTCTACGACCTCAGGGTGCATCGGGCAGGTATACTCGGTACGAATAGCTGGTGGCACGAAGCTTTCTGGCTCCAGCGCCATTCCGCATTTTGGGCAGATCGCTGGCCCTTCACTTTCGACTCCAGGGCACATGGGGCAGATATAGGTAGCCCCTGCGATGGGTTCTGGCTGCGATGAGCCTGACAAATAGACTTCTGGGTCTTTGTTGAACTTATTCAAGCATCCTTCACAACAAAAACCGTACCATTGCTGCTTATAGCTCGTGTGATGCGGCGTGTCTTCGCTAACGACCATGCCACAGACGGCGTCTTTTAATTGCACTTGACTCGCGGCGACATCAGACGCGCCACAACAATCCATTTTTTCTTTCACTTAAACTCTCCGTACTGTGTAAAAAAGTAACCCATACCGACCGTATAAACCGGCTAAACTATAACGCTGGTCCCCCTCTTTCTACCCAGTGTTTCAAATCCCAGTACTCACGCCAGGCGCTGATCTTTCCATCGGCGTCGAACTCAAAAATACCAAGAACCGGCAACTCTTTCATGCTCGAGCCATCTTGCAGGTCAAACGTATCGAGTCGTTCTGTGACCACTCGCTGATCATCGGCGGTCAAATTTAACATCTCAAAGCGACAAGCTTTTGTTAACGTGAAAAAACCGCCAATAAAATCTTTAATTTGCTGTTGCCCAATAAGCGGGTCTAAAGGCATATTGTGGTAGATAGCATTTTCACTCATTAAGTCCAAAATACCCTCTAAATCCAGGTTATCCCAGGCAGAACAAAACTGCCTGACGGTTGCTTCGTGTGTTTTTGCAGACATATTAGTTTTCTCCTGAATAGTAACCTGATGTTTATAGTATCAGTTCTTATGACGAGTTTTATTATTTCGTATTTTTAGTTAAAACCAAATTACCGTACACATCAAGTGTGCAGGACCAACCCGGCGCCAGGTAGGTAGTGGCCACCTGTTCAACGATCAAGGCTTCACCCTCGATCACGTCATCTGGCAATAAATTCTGCCGTTGATAAATAGCCAAATCACCGTCCGAACTAAGGTTTAGGACCTTATCTAGTGACCGCGCGGATAGTTTAGTTAAGGCGGGTTTTGGCATATCAGCCGATAAAGACAGACGAAGATTGACCAGTTCTACGGCTAAATCTAAATCATGGCCATAACGACTCTTGTGCAGCTTATGAAAAGCATCTATCACTGAGCGTTTATTTTTCCAGCTGACGGGTAAGGTATAAGACTGACCAAGGTATCTTAAGTCAAGCCAGTATTTTGTTTGTACTTTTTCTATCGCTACCCCTTCCGCCAACAACTGCGCCTGACCCTCCTCTAACATCGTAGCGAAGCCGCGTTCTATATCGCCGATTGGCATTTGTGATAGTTCGCCTAATAAGCTACGCGATAGTTCACGTGATCTTGGCGCTGCCAACATGCCAAACGCAGATAACACGCCCGAATTGACCGGCACGATAGCCGTTCGCATCTCTAAGGCGTCCGCCAGAGCACACACATGCAAGCCGCCAGCACCACCAAAGGTCATTAGGGTATAAGGTCGAGGGTCTATGCCCCGTTGTATGGAAATAACGCGTAATGCGCGCGCCATATGTTCATTAGCCAGCTTAATGACGCCTTCGGCGGCCTGACGAGAGTCGCAGCCAAGCCGTTCGGCTAATTCGTCGATGGCCTTATTGCTAGCCGATGTATCCAGCGCCATATCACCGCCCAAAAAATGCTTAGAGCTCAACCGTGATAAATACAAATTAGCGTCTGTTACGGTAACTTTTTGGCCACCTTTGCCGTAACAGGCAGGCCCGGGGAAAGCACCGGCCGATTCAGGCCCTACGCAGAGCATACCACCCGAATCCACGCTGGCAATAGAGCCACCACCCGCGCCAATGGTGTGCATATCGACCATCGGTACGGCAACGGGGTATCCGGCAATTTTACCTTCGTTGGTGAGTGCGATGGCAGTATCCAGCAAGGCCACATCCGTTGATGTTCCACCCATATCCAGCGTTAACAGGCGTTCATAGCCAGCTAACTTGCCGATATGCAAAGCCGCCATCAAGCCACCGGCGGGGCCGGATAACAACATACGAACCGCCTGCTCGCCCGCCTGTTCCGCGGCGATGGTGCCGCCAGAACTTTGCATCACCGAAATGGATTGCGCCTTAACGGACTGAGCCAAACTCGCTAAATAGCCTTTCACCAGGGGTCCAACGTAGGCATTAAGCCAGGTGGCCATACCCCGTTCGTACTCTTTGTATTCGGGTAACACCTTAGATGAACGCGAGACAAAAATACCCTCTGGCATCGCCAATTCGAGACGTTTTTCGGCTTCGTCATTTAAAAATGAGAATAGCAAATTAATCGCTACCGACTGCGGCGCTAAGGCTTTTATTTGTGTAACCAGCGAGGTTATTTGCTCATCGCTCAGTGGTTCTAGTAGCTCGCCTTGCGCCGATACTCGCCCAGCCGTTTCTAAACATAAATCAGCAGGCACGGGCGGGCTTTCAGGTGCTGGATTGAGGTTGTACAACTCCTTTCTGGCCTGCCGCCCTATCGTTAACATATCGGCTAAACCGTGATTGGTGACAAAACAGCAACGCACGCCTTTTTTCTCCAGCACCGCGTTGGTGGCAACAGTAGAGCCGTGAACTATCAATAGCTTATCGTGCTCAACTCCCAGCTCTTCTATACCTTGCAAGATGGCCTTTTCCGGCGCTTCTGGCGTGGAAAGCACTTTATGGATCTGCAGGCCGGCATCACTGATATAAACAAAATCGGTAAATGTACCGCCGGTATCTACGCCTAAAAGCATGGGTTTATTCTCACTATTTAATTGATTATATTTTTACACGCCTAAAGAATTTTCATACAATTAATTTAATGCGTTGTACTCGCATCAATGGAAGATCATCACGTATACTCAAAACCATGAGCACACTAATCGAAGTCAATAATTTAACGCGTCAGTTTGGTGATCATTGCGCCGTTAATGACGTCAGCTTTTCGCTCGACAAGGGTGAAGTATTGGGATTTTTAGGCCCCAATGGCGCGGGCAAATCCACCACAATGCGAATGATTTGTGGCAACTTAACGCCCACCGCTGGTGAAATTAAAATTCACGGTTACGACATTATTGAACAACCCAAGCTCGCCAAAGCCGAGCTGGGGTTTTTACCCGAGGTTCCACCGCTGTACCCCGAACTTACGGTCGATGAATTTTTAATTTATTGCGCCAAGCTGCACGGGCTGAGAAAAGCCGCCGTCAAACCGGCGGTAGAAAGTGGCAAATCGAAATGTGGCCTGAGCGATATGGGCGGCCGCTTAATTACCAATTTATCTAAGGGCTATCAGCAGCGCGTTGGCATCGCGCAGGCCATTTTGCACAACCCATCGGTTATTATTTTAGACGAACCGACGGTCGGTCTTGACCCTATTCAGATACTGGAAATTCGTCAGTTAATCCGCGAGCTGGGGCAGCAACACAGCGTTATATTGTCGACCCATATTCTCCCCGAAGTGCAGCAGTCTTGCAGCCGGGTGCAAATTATTCATCACGGAAAACTGGTACTCAATGAAGGTATAGAGGGCTTATCGCGCCGCATGACCTCTTCTAGTTTAATGGTTCGTTTTAGAGATCAGCCCGATTTAAATAGCCTAAAAGGCATTCAGCATGTTGATGCCATTGAGCGCTTAGAAGAACTTGAAGGCCATCAATATCGAATTCACCACGATCAGTACATAAACCTGGCCGAGGCTGTCGCTGAGCTGACGGTTAATAGCGGCTGGGGCTTGCTTGAATTAGTACCGGAGAAACACGATATGGAGCACATCTTTTTATCTCTTACCAATGAGTCGAACGCCAATGAATAGCCTTGTTATTGCCGGGCGCGAATTGCGCAGCCTGTTTCTTTCACCCCTCGCCTGGACCATGCTCGGCGTGACCCAGCTGATTCTCGCGTATATGTTTTTAACGCAAATTGATTACTACTTGACGATACAGGCCAAACTCATTGGCATAGAAGGCGCGCCCGGCGTCACCGATTTGGTCGTTGCGCCTTTGTTTGGCAACGCCGCCGTCATTCTATTGTTGATCACCCCCTTATTGACCATGCGCGTTATCAGCGATGAACGACGAAATAAAACCATCAGCCTGTTATTTTCTGCACCAATCAGCATTACAGAAATTGTATTGGGCAAGTTTCTCGCGATCTTTGCCTTCTTACTCATTATTCTCGCCTGCATTTCACTGATGCCGCTGTCTTTATTGACCGTTGGCACATTGGACCTTGGCAAATTTTCAGCCTGTTTATTAGCCATGGCCTTGCTGATGGCGTCATTCAATGCGCTCGGCTTGTATATGTCGGCTATTTCTTCGCAACCGACCGTGGCCGCCGTATCCAGCTTCGGTGCGTTACTGTTGTTATGGATTATTGACTGGGCGGGCAGCAACAGCGGAAATAGCAGCAGCTTGCTTGAATACATCTCTATTATGCGGCACTTTGAAAATCTACTACGCGGGCTGATAAACACCGCCGACCTGTTATATTTTGTTTTGTTTATCGCCGCGTTTTTAATCCTCAGCATTCGTCGGCTTGATAACGACCGATTACAAAAATGAAAATTTCACGCAAAATACATCAATTTATTCGGCTACAAAACATCGTCTTTACGTTGTTGTTTCTGGCCATCATTGGACTGCTCGGCTGGCTGAGTACGCAATATACTTTTCAGTCGGACTGGACGGCTAATAGCCGAAACTCGCTGTCCGACCCCAGCGTACAACTGCTAAAACAACTGGAATTGCCCGTTGAGGTCGTCGCATACGCCTCCGAAAACGAAATTCTTCGTCGACAGATTTCTGAGCTTATTGCCAAATATAGTCGTCATAAAGACAATATCTCGTTACAGATCATTAACCCCGATATGCGTCCCGATCAGGCGCGAGAAGAAGGTATAACTAACGACGGCGAACTGGTTATTCGCTACAACGACAGGCGCGAGTCCTTACAACGATTGGACGAGCAGTCCTTTACCAACGCGTTACAACGCTTAGCCAATAGCGAACAACGTTGGGTGGTTTTTCTAAGCGGCCACGGTGAGCGCAAACCCGATGGCCAGGCGAATTTCGACCTTGGACTGTTTAGCAAAGAACTAAAAAACAAAGGCATTAACAGCGAGAGCATCAACCTTATTAATACGCCCGCGATTCCCAGAAATACCTCTTTATTGGTTATAGCCGATCCCAAAGCGGCGTTCCTGGACGGTGAGATAAAACTACTAAACGATTACCTCGCAGAAGGACGCCCCCTGCTATTGTTGACAGAACCAAACCAGACCGAGCAGATTAAAGACATCACAGACTTATTAGGCATTTCGTTACTGCCCGGCACCGTGGTAGACGCCACCACACAAATGTTTGGTATCGACGACCCAACGTTTGCCCTGGTGACACAATATCCTAATCACCTCGCCACTCAACACCTGCAAGCCATGAGCTTATTTCCCGGCGCCGCTGGGCTAAGTATTAACGAGGAATCGCCTTACGCGGCTGAGCCTTTATTATCCACCCTCGAGCGCTCGTGGACAGAAACCGGCGGTATCGAAGGGCAGGTTCAATTCAACGAAAATAGCGATGAACAGCGAGGACCAATCAATATTGGTTATGCATTAAGTCATAAGCAAAATATCAATCCAATAGACGATGAAGCTCTGAACCCACAACGCATCGCGGTCATCGGCGACGCGGATTTTCTATCCAACGCATTTCTTGGCAACGGCGCCAACCTGGACCTGGGCATTAGCCTGATTCAATGGCTAAACCACGACGATAGCCTGATCGATATCCCAGCGAAAACGGCCGCCGATACTGCCTTAGAAATTAACCAAACCTGGTCTATCGTATTCGGCATGGGATTTTTATTTATACTGCCAGTGTTATTTATCGTCACCGGACTGCTTGTCTGGTTGAAGCGTAAAAAGCGCTGAACCTATGAAAACACGTTTAATCATTAACCTGTTACTGGTGTTATTAGTGACCGCCTTAGGTCTGATCGCGTGGTTAAAACCGGGGCAAGAAGAAGCCCAGACGGCTCGGCTCACGACGCTTGATCTAACCGCTATCAACTCGATAAGCATCGAACGTGAACAGGCAGAAACTATCCAGTTAAGCCGTGATAAAAATCAATGGCTAATAACAAAACCGATTACGGCGCTAGCGCTTGCAGGAAAAATAGAACGACTCATTAAGATTTCTCAAATTACCCCCCCCGTACGCTATCCATTAGAATCGACATCACTAAAGGAGTTTGGCCTTAAGCCTCCGCTCGTGCGTATCCAGTTTAATGAACAGGCTCTGTCTATAGGCGGCACGGAGAGCGTTCATTCGCGCCGATACGTCAGTGACGATACGCAACTGTATTTACTAGACGATACCTTCCTACACCACCTAACGGCTCCACTTAGCGCTTTTATCGACACGCGCTTATTGCCCGATGGCGCGCAAATTACCAGCTTGCAAACACCGACCATTAAGTTACAGAAAAATAAAGACAATAGCTGGCAAAATAGCCTAAAACCGGCTGAAATACTGTCCGCTGACGCCGTGCAAATGCTATTCGATGAATGGCGTTTTGCGCGCGCTATTAGCGTTAGTACGCAATGGGGAAACGCGCCGGGCGAAGAGATTAACCTCACGCTAAGTAATGATCAAACGTTGACCTTTACCCTGCTACGACAGGCAAACGACGTACTGTTAATTTCCAGCGATAAAAAACTGGCCTATACCCTCAGCGTCGACAAATACCAAAAAATGACCACCCTGACGCCAATAGACGACAGCGATGCCTGAACTACCTGAAGTTGAAACCACTCGACGCGGTATTGCACCGCATATTGAAGGCCAGCAAGTAACGCAGGTGATAGTTCGACAGGGTAAATTACGCTGGCCGGTTAGCCCTGAGATTACGACTCAACTACCCGGCCAAATTGTTAACAACGTTAAACGCAGGGCAAAATACCTGCTTATCGAAACCGAAATAGGTACATTGATTATCCACCTCGGCATGTCGGGTAGTTTGCGCGTTATCGACCCCTCGATAGCAGCTGAAAAACACGAGCATATTGATATTATTTTCAATAACGGCCTTTGTCTGCGCTACAAAGACCCGCGCCGTTTTGGTTCATTCCTCTGGTCGTCGCTACCCATTCACCAACACAAACTGATTCAACACCTGGGGCCTGAACCGCTATCAGACGCGTTTGATATTGATGATTTTTACGCCAAGGCAAAAAATAAAAAAACACCGATCAAAAGCTTCATTATGGACGGCCAGGTCGTTGTCGGTGTTGGCAATATTTATGCGAGCGAAGCGCTGTTTCGTTCTGGCATTCACCCCAAACGCGCAGCGAGTAATATTTCCAGGGCACGGCTTAACAATCTACTATCGGCCATTAAAGTTATTTTGGCACAGGCGATTGAACAAGGCGGCACGACGCTGAAAGACTTCGTCAATAGCGAAGGGAAACCCGGCTACTTTCAACAAACTCTGAACGTTTACGGACGTTCCAAACAAGCCTGTACCAGCTGTGAGACACCCATTAAACAAGTCGTTATCGCGCAACGTTCGACCTTCTATTGCCCCCATTGCCAACATTAAGCTGAATTGAACAGCTTTATCGTTCATGACGAAGCTTATCCTCTGCGTGGGTAAAGCTGAGCTGAACCGCTGTATGGTCACAGACCATAAGTTTCGTTTAAACGTAATACTGTGTATTCCGCTTAACTCAGCTAAATCGTTCACGACGAAAATTATCCCTTTCGGGGCACTAGTCCTCTATGGATATAAAAACCAAACTACATTAGAAATCAAAGCGTATTTCCTATAGAGTTATACCTTCAGGGGGAATCGCTTGTTTAATGTAAAAAATAAATTTGTAAGGCAAA
>JBLIAQ010000028.1:0-13745 GCA_047634535.1 Cycloclasticus sp. | reverse complement strand
GCACAGGAAATTCTTCTATTCAGTGCGAAAACGAATTCGAGTGATAGTAACTTTCATGGCCGTTTAGTGGGGCCGAGTATCGGCTTTAACGAAGATCCACCGATTGGTTCAGCGATGCCTGCTTTTTGTGGCTACCTGGCTTCGCACGATCATATTAGAAAAGGCACTTACAGTTTCGCGATTGATCGTGGCACGGTCGTAATGCGAAGAAGCTTATTACATATCGAAATGGATAAGCGCGCAGGTTGGCCATTAACACTGAGAGTAGGTGGTGATTCGGTTTTAGTTAGCAAAAACGAACTACTGGTCAACTAAGCGCGAGACAAGCATGTTATTTGGAAGATACAAAAAGAACCCCATCAAAATGGTCGATAAAAAGGCCGAAAAATGGACCTATGCCACTTGCGGCTATTGTTCAGTCGGCTGTTCGATTGAAATTGGCACCAATGCCGAGGGTAAAGTGGTTGGTTCCAGAGGTGTTGGCGGCGCCGACGTTAATCGTGGCAAGTTATGCGTTAAAGGTATTTTCGAACACGAATTATTTGAATCCTCAGGGCGTGGCGACAAACCCTTAATTCGTCAATCGATTCAGCAGGCTTATCAGGAAACCGACTGGGATGAAGCGGCGAACAAAATGGCCGAAGAAATTACGCGAATCCAGCAAACTTATGGCCGAGATGCGTTTGCGGTAGTGTCTACCGGCCAATTACTGACAGAAGAGTTTTACACGCTGGGGAAACTAACCCGAGGGCTGATCGGCACCAATAATTACGACGGCAATACCACCCTGTGTATGGCGTCGGCGGTATCAGGTTATAAACGTTCTTTCGGTTCAGACGGCCCGCCGGGTTGTTATGAAGATTTTGAACACACCGAATGCTTAATGGCCTGGGGTTCAAACCTGCCAGAACAGCACCCGATTATTTACTGGCGTTTACAGGAAGCGCGCGAAAAGCGTGATTTCCCATTGATCGTGATCGATCCTCGCGTCACCATGTTGGCGCAAAAAGCGGATATCCATCTGGCCGTCACACCAGGTACCGATTTGGTATTGATGAACGCCTTGGTGTACGTCATTTTAAATGAAGGCCTGGAGGATAGTGCTTATATTGAGGCGAACACCGTCGGTATAGAAGAACTTAGAGCAGAAGTACAAAATTACGACCCAAGTAGCGCTGCGGCTATTTGTGGTATCGATGAAGACACCATTCGCAACGTCGCGCGTATTTACGCAAAAGCGGGTAGCGCGATGAGTATCTGGACCATGGGTATCAACCAAAGTACGCACGGGTCAGACGGTGTCGTAGGTATTAATAACCTCAATTTAATAACCGGCAATATCGGTAAACCCGGTGGTACCAGCCTGTCTATAACGGGCCAATGTAACGCGATGGGTACGCGTGAATGGTCATCCTGTTCGGGTTTGCCTGGCTATCGTTATTTAGAAAATGTCGACGATCGTAAAGAAATTGGCAAATTCTGGAACGTAGACCCTGATTTTTTCCCGAACAAAAGAGGTCTACAACAGACCGATATTTTTCCTGCGATAGAAACGGGTGAAATTAAAGGTTTATGGTTGGTCGCGACAAACCCCATGACCTCTATGCCGAATACCGAACGTACCCGCAAGATACTCGAAAAGCTCGATTTCTTAGTGGTTCAAGATAGCTATGCCGACGTAGAAACCACGCAGTACGCACACCTGTTCTTACCTGCCGCCACCTGGGCGGAAAAAGAAGGCGTGTTTACCAATACAGAACGTCGCGTCAATATGGTGCGAAAAGCGACGGAAGCACCGGGCGATTCGAAGTCAGACTTTGATATTTTCAACCTGTTGGCAAAACACTTTACGGGTAACGAGAATATGAGCTTTCCAGACAAACCAGCTGGCGCGTTTGATGAGATGAAAACATTATCGAAAGGTCGTTTAGTAGATATTTCAGGGATGGATCACGACCTAATCGAAAAACACCGTGGCATCCAGTGGCCGTATACCGACGAGCAGGCTAAAAAGGGTGAGCTACCCCCAGCGGGCGGTAAGCGTTTGTATACCGAAGCGGCCACGTTTCGTTATCCTGATGGTAAAGCCAGGCTGATCGTTTTGCCGTTTATAGACAATAACGAAGTGCCGGATGAGAAGTTCCCATTCTGGCTCAATACAGGCCGTCTGGTAGAACACTTTCACACCCGCACGAAGACCGGAAAACTGGGTAATACCAATAAGTATAGCCCGATTCCCTTTATGGAAATTAACCCCGACGCCGCGATGGATTTGGGTATAGAGCAGGGCGAATACGTGCGCTGCGTATCAAGGCGTGGCGACGCGATAGTAATGGCGATGTTAACCCAGCGCGTACCACGAAATATGGTGTTTATTCCCTTCCATTATTTCGATTGCGTTAATCGCTTAACGTTGGGACTTTTAGATCCACATTCACGCCAACCAGCGTATAAACAGGCCGCTATTACGATCGAAATACTAAAAGATCAACGCGCCGCCGCTCAACTCAGCATGGAAATGCGCCGTTTTTAAACGAATCAACCAGTCAATAGAATTATTATGTTTGAAGTAAGAAGTGACGAACCGAAATACGCCTTTCTTTGGGATAAAGAGACGAAAGCAACAAATATCTACGGTGACGCGATCGACCTCACCGCGGAAGGCGGTGATTTGCACGGTGACAGTTTAAATATTAATGGCGATGGCGCGCTGGGCGAGAACCCAAATCGTTATAAACAACACGGTTTTTACTTCAATGCGGACAATTGTATTGGTTGTCACGCCTGTGAAGCCGCCTGTAGTGAGAAAAATGACAATCCGGCGCATATATCGTTCCGTTCAGTTGGCTTTGTAGAAGGCGGTACCTATCCTGAATATCAACGCCTGAATATTTCCATGGCGTGTAACCACTGTGACGACCCGGTTTGTTTAAAAGGTTGCCCAACGCGTGCTTATACTAAATACGCAGAATACGGCGCTGTACTACAAGACCCCGATATTTGTTTTGGTTGTGGTTACTGTACCTGGGTTTGCCCGTACAACGCGCCCCAGCTCGACCCTGTAAAGGGTGAGGTGAGTAAATGTAATATGTGCGTGGACCGCCTGGAAGTTGGTTTAAAGCCATCCTGCGTGGCTGCGTGCCTGGGTAATGCGCTAGATTTTGGCGTTATCGAAAACGTGCCAGAAAACCGAGAAGAGTGCAAAACAGAGATACCCGGTTTCCCCACCACTGATATCACGCATCCGAATATTCGCTTCCAGCAGTCTCGGCAAACAAAACGCGAGATGACACGAACCGATTCGATGCCGCTTAAGTACCATAAAGATGAAGACAGCGGAAAATACAAGCCGGTCGTAGATGCTAAAAAAGGTAAACAAAAACACTGGAACTGGAAACCCTTACTGTTAGCGCACGAAAGCTCACACGTAATATTCACACTGGCGACGCAAGCAATAGTCGGTGCCTTTGTGATGTTGATAGCGGGCGATTTAATCGGCCTACCAGCGTTTACCAGCATTACCTCATCGAGTGCTTACTTTGCCTTGCTGCTGGTAATGAATTTGTTGCTAACCATCGGCTTGTATAAATTGAATATGCACCTCGGTAAACCACACCGGTTCTATCGTGGTTTTTACAATTTGCGCCATTCACCGGTCAGTCGTGAAATTGCAGGTGTCAGCCTGTTTTATACCAGCTTACTGGGTTATACCTTTTTTAGCTTATTCAACATCGACATCATCACCACGGCATTTGGCGTGCTCGGCCTTATTTCAGGCCCTGTTGGGGTGTTTTATATGTACAAGTTGTACCGCATCAAAGCGCGTCCGTTTTGGGATCATTGGCAAACGGCCAGCTCCTTTATTGGCACATGCATGAGCCTAGGCGCGATTACTATTGCGCTAGTAGTCTTAGCCAGTGGCGATGTTAGTAGCTTGTCATTTAGCGTCTTAGTCGGCTGCATACTAGCCGGTCTATTATTTGAAGCGATTGGACATATCGCCCACGCCAAAGACATTAGTAACGGAGAAGGTGAGGGCGCCGCGTCCTGGTATTTACAAACGACCCAGTACGGCTGGCCTTTTATCATCAGTAATATCTTATTGGCATGCGCTATCGCGCTAGCAGGTGTATTAATTTTCATCCCAACCTCAATAGCGGTCTGGGTGCTGTTATTCATCACCATGCTATCAACGACCTTCATTAGACGTTCGTTATTCTTTGCCCTGGTTATTCCCACCACCATGCCGGGTGCATTCTTCTGGAAAAACAAAGGTTTCGAAGAGCACGCAAAAGAAACCGGCCTTGCGAATATGCAACAGGTTGGTGTGGAGTACGAACATCACCGTAAATTCAAGCTCAACGAGTTGATGGAGACGATCAAAACCACCACGTTTAAAGAAGCGTACGAACAAACAAAAAGCATCTTTGTTTGGAAAAACGCTAAATAAAAAACTCGCTAACAGAATCTATTGGGTGGTATTGTTAGTACATCGAATGAATTTGCATTCGATTGATGGTTTGGTTGTCAGATAACAGAGGGTAACAGTAAAGTAATTACACAGAATATTCGGTCCCGTTTTAGTTAAATTAAGAGGGTTGTTTTCTCTTAAATTAAACTTGTGGTCTGTGGACATGATAAGTAGATTAGGCGCTATGTGTGATGATGAACTAATGACTGATGAAGAGTTTCTCGAAGACAGACGAAGTGCTTTACAGGAATCAGTAGAGTATTTTTCAGCAGAACATAAACCTGAGCGTGAGCAATGGGTCTGCATAGAATTTTTAACAAATTTAGGTCTAACATTCAATGAAGATGAAGTGCTGTCATCTAAAGAAGACCCACCGGATGTTCTTTTTCGTGATGCTGCATTTGAAATAAAAGAAATTCTAGATCCGGGACGTAAACGTCATGATGAGTTCAAAAAATCCTATCAAAAAGCACTTGAGGCAACAAAACCTGAGGACCTCCTAACAGAATATACGCCTATTGATATAACGCCGGATCAAATCAGTATATTGATATTAAAAGAATTGGAACGTTTGCAATATCGCTACGCGCCTGATGTGAAAAGTAATTTGGATTTACTCTTCTATGTGAATTTGACTGATAACTTATTAAAGGAAGGCGCAATGCCTTCAGCCCAGAAGTTCGATACTTTTGGGTGGCGCTCAATTTCTGCTATTTTTGGTTGGGGCGGATTGATTTTCTTTGCCAATGATATTTCACCAGACTTTATATACTCTAGAGTAGGCACATTAACCCAAAAAAAGTTTGAATGAATTCGTCTAACAAACCACTCAAGTACTTCGAGAAAGAAACGGGTCCAACTCGAATTTATTTTATAAAATATTAGCTGTTAATTGATAGGGTTATATTCGCTGCCGCGAGGGCGTTCATTTCTTTTGTATGCCCATCACCTAAAGGTATAAGTCTCATAAATGCGGATTAAAGACATCCGCCTATTCGACTAAAAGCTACGAACCAAAGAAAAGGGCACCCTGATCGCAACAATCAGTCATTTTTCGGGTTCGCGCTAAACTCGCTTTGCTCAAACAACGCACTCTCTATTCCGAAAAACAACTAATTGCTAGCGCGATAAAGGGGAGAGAAAAGCCGTTAACTGATCGGTTTTTTTTGATTTAACTCCCCTTTTACCTCACCGAAGAATAGCTGTTTTTTACAAGGTTTTCCGCTGCGGCTGTCTGAGCACGAAGCTTTTACGGGCGAGTTCATCAGCGGTTGGAAAAAGCATTTATTCTGAGGGTACCTTTAGGTGAGGTAGTCGGGTGGCATTTTTCTGGTTACTATTTTGTTGCTAAAGACAAAAGAGTAACTCGCTCGACAGGGTGAAACCTGATGTTGAATAATGACATAAAGCAAATTGTTGTCGCTTACACGAGTGGATTTATTTCTTTTACTTTTTCATCATTTAAAAGTATAAATTTCATAAATGCGGATAATAAAAATTCTCATATTCGACTAAAACTACGAACAAAAGAAAAGGGTACCCAAGATGAATCCCAATAATATTTTCGAATTAATCCCTACAAATATTGATAAAGAATTTGTTGAAACACTTATTCAACAAGGCGATATGAAAATTGAGCGGATAGTGTCAACGGGCCAATCTTCACCGGAATTTGGTTGGTACGACCAGCCTCTTGCAGAATGGGTAATGGTTTTAAGTGGAGAGGCGATTATCGCGTTTGAAGATGGGGAGGACTGCCATCTTGTGGCAGGTAGTTACCTGAATATTCCAGCACACACGAAACATAAAGTTAAATGGACGAGTCCAATGGTTGAAACCGTATGGCTTGCTGTCCATTACCCGACTAATTAACGTTTCACTTTATTTTCGCTTAATAAGTTCAAGAAATAAGGCGTTTGAACCATCAAACGCCTTATTTCGTCTTTATCAATGTTCGTCGCACTCCGCTAAAAAGGTGAGAAGCTGCTCTCGGTATTTATAATAGTCAGGGTGTGAAACCAGTGCTTTACGGCTACGCGGTCGAGGTAGGTCTACCTGCATAACTTTACCGACGTTTGCATTCGGTCCATTGGTCATCATCACGACTCTATCGGCTAATAAAATCGCTTCATCGACGTCGTGTGTGACCATAATCGCGGTCACTTTGGTGCGCGTCCAGACTTCCATTAGCACTTCTTGTAATTCCCACCGGGTTAGGGAATCTAACATGCCGAATGGCTCATCTAATAATAAAAGCTTGGGCGATAAGGCGAACGCACGGGCGATGCCAACGCGTTGTTTCATACCATTCGATAATTCAGCGGCTTTTTTATTAAAGGCACTGCCTAAGCCCACTTTGCTTAGGTAATACTCCACAATATCGTTACGTTCGGCTTTACTAGCGTGTGGGTAAACGCGCTCTACGCCTAAAGCTACGTTTTCTTTGGCGCTCAGCCAGGGAAATAAACTAGGTGCCTGGAAAACGACGGCGCGGTCTGGGCCAGCGGCATTTATTTCTTTTTTATCCAATACGATGCCGCCGTCGCTGACCTCTGTTAGACCGGCGGTCATGGATAAAACGGTCGATTTACCGCAACCCGAGTGGCCGATGATCGAAATAAACTCGCCTTTTTGTATATTAAGATTAAAACCATCGACCACGGTTAATGGACCTTTGGCTGTGGGGTAAACCTTAGTTAAATTAAAATATTCTAAATATTTTTTATCCCCAATACCTTGCTGGTATGGCTTTAGGACAGTCGGTTTTTCATTATCGGTTAAGCCAAAGTTTGCGGCGGTATTGGGCTGAACGTTCGGCAGCTGATAGACGTTGCTCTCTGCTTCAGCCGCGTCGGCAATCCCGACATTCATTAAATATTGTGTGATATCGCTACGAAGTTTTTTGAATTTTTCGTCGTGGTTCATCGCAGTTCTGTCGCGCGGACGTGGTAGATCAACAATAAATTCGGGGCCAAAAGTAGCATTAGGCCCCGGGTTAAGAGGAATAATTCTATCGGCCATGATAAGGCCTTCATCAACATCATTGGTGATGAGCACGACGGTTTTCTTTTCCTGTTCCCAGATGCGGATAATTTCATCTTGTAAGTTGGCGCGGGTGAGGGCGTCGAGGGCACTGAGCGGTTCGTCGAGCAATAATACGTGCGGGCTAGCGGCCAACGCTCTCGCCACATTCACGCGTTGTCTCATGCCGCCGGATAGTTCTGATGGGTGGCGGTTTGTCGCGTGCGATAAGCCCACCATGTCGATGTACTTTTCGATACGTTGTTGCCGTTCAGTGGGCGATAAATTCGAAAAAACGGAGTCAACAGCTAGGGCGACATTGCCATATACGGTGAGCCATGGCATCAAAGAATAGCTTTGAAATACCACGCCGCGTTTTGAGTTGGGCCCAGTTACACGTTCACCTTCCATAACTACCTCACCACTGTCGGCTTTAATGAGGCCCGCAATGGTGGATATAAGGGTCGTTTTTCCGCTGCCTGAGAAACCCACGATCGCGACGAATTCACCTTCTTTTATATCCAGGTTAATATTACTCAGGACGTCTGTTTTATTGTGTCCTGACCCGTATGATTTACTGATGTTTCTTAGTGCTAAAAATGACATATTGAATACTCCTTACATTGCGTCGCCATAAGAGAAATACTTTTGTAACGTCAACATAATGCGGTCGAGCATAAAGCCGATGATACCGATAGTGAATACAGCCACCATAATTTTGCCTAATGAGTGTTGGCTACCATTTTGGAATTCGTCCCAGACAAACTTACCTAAGCCAGGGTTTTGAGCTAGCATTTCTGCGGCGATCAATACCATCCAGCCAACGCCTAGTGAAAGGCGTAAACCGGTAAAAATCATCGGTAGTGAACTAGGTAAGACAATCTTTGTAACGGTTTTCCACCAACCTAATTGCAATACTTTAGATACGTTCATCAAGTCATTATCAATGGTTGATACTCCAACGGCGGTATTAATAAGCGTTGGCCATAAGGAACAGAGGGTTACGGTGATGGCTGAAACGAGAAATGATTTGCTAAACATGGGCTCACCATCAACGACGTATACGGCGCTAACGATCAGGGTCACGATGGGTAGCCAGGCAAGCGGTGAAACGGGTTTAAATATTTGAATAATAGGGTTAATGGCAGCGTTAAATGCAGGGCTTAAACCACAAATAACACCAAGTGGAATAGCGATGATACTAGCCAATATAAAACCAGCAAATACCGTCCAGAGACTGGTCATTATTTGTTGTGGATAGGTGGCTTTACCCGTGTATTGACGTATTTTTACATCCGCATCAGGGTTTCTTTCTAATTTTTTAACGTTGCGAACATCTTGACGCTGATAGAAAGCTATCTCTTTTTCTTTCTCTTTATAGTGGTCAGCAGCGAGACTTTTAGTTTCTTGCCAAACGGCAGCGGGGCCTGGAATGGCGCCCAGGCTAGTGTGCACTTTTGAGGCGCCCCAACTCCAAAAAACTAAAAAAAGTAACATCGCAAGTACGGGTACGCCGATGACTTTAAGGATGTCTTTTAATTGTTGTATCGGGTCTTCACCGGATAGTAATTTAACAAAGGGTATAAACCAGGTGAAACCAATAAGGTTTAGAAAACTAATAATTTTAAGTGACACATTAACTCCTTCTTTAGAGCTGGGATTGGTTTGAGGTTGAGAGGTTTTTGCTTGTTTGTTTTGCGCTAGTACTTGCTGAGACATTGTTTCCTGTTCTTTTAATATTGCGTTATTTGACATAGGGATACCTCTATTAAATTATCAGCAACGCCTGAAAGGATCAGGCGTTACCGGCTTAATTTTTACTTAACAATATCCTTACCTTTTAAACCAATTTTGAACTGGCCTAAGTAGGCGTTTGGCGTGCGTCCATCGTAAGTAACGTCATCAATAAAGTGCTTTTGTGGTTCACGGTAACCGTCTGAATCCCAGGGCATGTCTTCTTTAGCAATTTTTCCTTCTGCTAATAATTCTTTTGCCGCTGCTAAATAGATATCTGGACGATAGACTTTTCTGGCGATTTCGTGGAACCATTCGTCAGATTTTTCTTCGGTAATTTGTCCCCAACGGCGCATTTGGGTTAGGTACCAGATAGCATCTGAGTAGTAGGGATAAGTTGCGTAATAACGATAAAATACGTTGAAGTCAGGCAGCTCTCGTTTATCACCTTTTTCGTATTCAAACGTACCAGTCATGCTATTGGCAATTACGGCATAATCGGCACCAACGTACTGAGATTTGGCCAGTATTTTTACCGCTTCAGGACGATTTGCGTCGTTATTCTCATCAAGCCATTTAGCCGCGCGAATAAGCGCTTTGATCACCGCTTTATGCGTATTTGGATTCGCTTTAGCCCATTCAGCACTTACCCCAAACACTTTTTCAGGGTTGTTTTTCCATATTTCATAATCGGTTACGACGGGAACGCCAATACCTTTGAACACGGCTTGTTGGTTCCAGGGTTCACCGACGCAATAACCATGAATGGTGCCGGCTTCAAGCGTTGATGGCATTTGTGGAGGAGGGGTCACTGACAATAAGGCATCGGCATCAATTTGGCCTGTAATATCAGATTTTGAATAATATCCAGGGTGAATACCACCGGCTGCTAACCAATAACGTAACTCGTAGTTATGAGTCGATACAGGAAAAACCATGCCCATTTTGAACGGTTTTCCATCCGCTTTAAACTGATCTACCACTGGCTTTAAGGCATCGGCCTTAATGGGATGTACGGGTTTACCATCAGCTCGTTTTGCAATGTTTGGCTTCATAGCTGCCCAAACGTCATTCGATACGGTAATGGCGTTACCGTTTAAATCCATACTAAAGGCCGTAATAATATCTGCTTTTGTACCAAAGCCAATGGTTGCGCCGAGTGGTTGACCGGCTAGCATATGAGCACCATCGAGTTCGCCATCAATCACACGGTCGAGCAATACCTTCCAGTTGGCTTGCGGTTCAATGGTGACGTATAGACCTTCGTCTTCAAAAAAACCTTTTTCATAAGCAATGGCCAGTGGCGCCATATCGGTTAGTTTGATAAAGCCAAATTTGAGTTCGTCTTTTTCAAGTTCTGCTGAATAGGCGCTGCTCAATCCGCCAGCAACGGTTAGTGCAAGTCCGACGAGGCATTTTTTAAATAGTACCCCTATCTCTTTTTTCATAAGTTTTTTGTTGTCTGTTTTCATTTGTTTTCCTTTGTTAATTAAAAATCCAAAAAAAACGTCCGCAGCTCGCTTCTTCATAAGAAAAAACGTGCATACGGACGTCGTTGTCCAGTTGACCTTATCGGGTCATTTTTTTATTACCCCGCCGTTGGGGTGTAGTACTACAATTTAGCTATTTAGTTTCTTCATACCAGCAGTTCGCTAGCAGAAATAATGCTTTTGGCTAACTCAGCCATTCTCATGTTTTTATCCATCGCCATCTTCCGTAGAGTTTTGTAGGCAGCGTCCTCATCAATATTTGAACGTTTCATCACGATGCCTTTTGCTTTATCTATCAACTTTCGTTCGGTTAGGCTGGTTTTGGTTTTCGCTAATTCTTGTTTAATTTGCTGCTGTTCCTGAAAACGGAAAAGCGCCGTATCTAATATGGAAACGATTCGTTTGGCCTGCAAACCATCGACGATATAGGCACTAACCCCTGCTTTAATCGCAAGCCTAATAACATCCCTGCTGTCGTCGTAGGTAAATACGACGACAGGCAGAGGGTTATGTAAATTAATTTGTTGTACGCAATTAAATAATTGATCAAACCGTTTGTCTGTCACCACCATGAGTAAATCTACGGTACCCGATAATGCGGCCTGACTGACTTGACTCAAGCTAGAACAGATTCCCATAACTTCGTAGTTGGACTGGTATAAGCTATTTTGAATATCAACCAGTCCATCCGCTGTCGTGTTGAATAAAAGTACTTTGGTTTTCATCAAATTTTATTTAGCTGCCTAAACTATAAGAAGGATACGAATTCATGAAATAATTTAGAATTTAGCCTGAACGAAAGCCCAAATTTTAGTGACATCGTTAGGACTCGTTGTGTTCAGACTATTCGTGTCAGCATTGAAATCAGCATACTTAAGACCAAGGGTGTAGTTTTTAGCTACTTGCTTTGTTGCCATGATATTAAACTCTGTACCATAATCGTAACTGTTTTTATCTGAGCTAAAGTCGTGATAAGCAGCAACAAATTTCATGCCGTAAGCTTTTGCAACAGCCGTCAGATAGATATCTTCAACACCATCGCCAGGGGTCACCAGGAACTGATCTGCCCAGCCCTGGTAAGCGTGATTCGTACCTAAGATAGTAACGAAACGATCTGCTCCACCGTTGCCTTCTTGCAGTTCATAACTCGCTTTGACTAGCAACATTTTCAAGGGGCCGTCGAATGTCATTTTTGCGCCTAATTCGCCCAATAAATAATCCGCATCAATTGAGTTAGGGTTATCTGCTGCATCAGACTGGCTTGCGTATTCAGCGGTATAAATGGCGCTAAGCCCATCAGCCACGGGCGTAGCACCACTAGCTCTTAAACCATAGGTATTGGTTGAAAAAGCATTCGCATTTTTAAAGTCATATAAATACGCATAGGCTTCGAGCTTTACGGGCTTAAAACCCGTGTATTGTGCATTTATCAGGTGAGAGGCACTATCGAAGTCATCCCATGGTTCTGCTGCATCTTCACCGAAGATACGGTTTACATTCCATACGTAGGCATAGCTAAGGATCGTGTCCTGGATTGATTTATTTGCAACGGAGAAAGCGTCGAGGGTCTGCCAGTTTTGACGCCATGCTACGGTTCCGATGTGTCTATGAAAGGGGGCGTCGCGATAGGTGAGTGCCTGACGACCCAGTTTGACAGAGGTATCGCTAAGACCGGTGTAAAACAGGTAGCCTTGATTTAGTTCCGTTTCATTTGGGTCGGCTATAACAGGATAGGTCGCGCCTTTTGCTTGTGATTTATGCGCATAATTATTGCTAAATAAGCTGTGGACGCTTTCAACTTCGCCGTAAATACCTAGATCATAATAAGTACCGGTTTTATACGCCGCTGTTAGTCTGGCAGTATAAGCGTTGGCTTCTTCTGCTTTGTTTTCCTGGTCTACGTTTTCATATCGCAGGTTGGCGCTGAAGCTTGATTGGCCTTTTGATATTGCGTCAAGTATAGATTCTTCCGCCTGAATGGTTGCGGAGGCTAAAGTCATCGTGCCTGCCAGGGCAGACAGAAAAACGGATTTCTGTGGGCTGATTTTTTTATTTTTCATATTAACTCTCTATTAATGAATAAAATTGATATATAAAAAAGCCAATACGGAACAACACCCCGAATTGGCTTCATTGCCTTATTTTGGAAGTTGTCGTATCACTGCGCCGTTACAGTCGAGGAAGATAGGTACGTTTAAAATCCTCAATAGCAATAAAGCAAGACACGTGCCATTTAACTAAAACTCATAATAAACAAGTAGATAACAGATTAACTTAAGGAGATAAATGTTGCGCTGCGCCATTAAAGTGCTGATTGAGCATGGTGAGTACTATTTTGGTGCGAAGTGAGATGGACGTTACGCGCCTGTGGGTTTGTTACTTATATTTGCTGTTTAAATAGACTTCAGCCTGTTCAATATCACCGCGTGTATTGATATTAAAAAACATATCTTTGTGATCGGAAAAATCGACCTCGAGGGCATGTTCTTCTTTAAACCATGACATTAAACGACGACCACCACGGTTTAAGAAAAGACTCAGGCTCGCTATCAACGCGCGGTCAATAATAGCGATAGTAGGTTGCATATGCTCGCCATCATGAGCTACGGCAATGCGTGCGCGATATGTTGATTTGGCCTGCAGTAACCTGGAACTGATAAGCGCTGTGTTTAAAAAAGGGCTATCACAGGGTAATACAAATAACTGTTCATGATTACAGTGCAGCAATCCTGCGTGGATGCCGGCTAACGGACCGAGGTGATTATCAAAGTGGTCGTTGACCTGGTTGCAGCCAAATTGACGGTAGTCCTCGTGCTGCTGGTGCGTGCTGATAGTTATATCACTGATGTGCTGACGCAGGCTGGTCAATAGATACTGAATCATCGGTTTTCCAGCTAAGTTGGCTAAACCTTTGTCGTCTACATCGGCACGTCTCGATTGTCCTCCTGATAAAATCAGGGCAGAAAGATTTGAATGTTTCATTGATTAAACCTGAAGGTGAAACTGATAACTTGTATGGGCGACACTGG
>JBLIAQ010000027.1:0-14103 GCA_047634535.1 Cycloclasticus sp. | reverse complement strand
GTTTGACCGTTAAAACTTACGATAACATCACCCACTTTTATACCGGCTTTCTCGGCCGGACTATCAGGAAGAACCTGAGCGACTAATGCACCATGCGGTTTTTTCATATCGAACGATTCCGCCAGTTCACGCGTCACATCCTGGATACGAACACCCAACCAGCCGCGTACGACATGTCCTGATTCTTTAAGCTGATTACTCACATTTAGTGCAACGTCTATCGGGATTGCAAACGACAGGCCCATAAAACCGCCTGAACGACTATAAATTTGCGAATTAATTCCGACCACTTCACCGTTTAAGTTAAATAAAGGTCCGCCCGAATTACCCGGGTTAATCGCCACGTCCGTTTGAATGAACGGCACATAGTTTTCTTGTGGGAGGCTGCGCCCCTTTGCACTAACGATGCCCGCGGTGACTGAACTATCAAAACCAAAGGGCGAGCCGATGGCAAACACCCATTCACCCACTTTGAGTGCTTCAGAAGAGCCAAACTTAACAACCGGCAAGTCATTCGCTTCAACTTTTAACAAGGCGACATCAGTTCTTTCATCGCTACCCACCAGGGTGGCTTTAAGTTCTCGGCGGTCCTGTAGGCGCACGATAATTTCATCGGCATCTTTAACCACATGATGGTTAGTCAGTAAAAAACCATCGCGAGAAATAATGAAACCAGAACCCAGTGAATGTGAATCGCGCTGTCTCGGTATTGCACCCCGCTCACCAAAAAAGTGTTTTAGCAAATCCCCATAAGGCGCGTTCTCAGGTATTTCGAAATCAGGAGGTAAGAAACTTTGTAGTTGTGGAGATTTTTGGGTTGTGCTGATATTAACCACAGCATTACTGTTTGCTTCTACCAACGCAGTGAAATCAGGCAGATTATTAGCCATTGCGTTAGTGAACGACGCGACGAGCGCGATGGAAAAAATAAGCATTCGACTAAAGCTCATAAGCATTAAAAACTCCTTGTTTGAATCAATGTATTTAAGTAATGGGGCGTATTATAATTTTTTCAATATAACCGGGTTAATTCGTTCTGGCTTAAAGTAGCGCTGAATCGAGGCTTTAATCGCATAATAACAACTAATAAAACCAGTAATGGCCAGCAAAATGGTTGGTACTTCATTGTTTATATTAAGCTCACTCTCAATTGCCTGGCCCAATAAGGCGAATAGCAATAACGCGCACAGGGGCAAAAAATAAACTAGACAGGTCAGACCTACGAATACACTTTCTTCGATACCGAGAAGCACTTTATCTCCAGCCTTCAGAGTTAAGTCCGAATATAACTGTAGTTCTACCGTTTTGTTGCCAAAGAATTTAGATAATACTGACGTTGAGCACGATTCTGCTTCATTGCATTGATGACAGCTCGCGCTTTGAGTCGTCACCACTTGAATCAAGTGATCATTAACATTTTGTACCGTCGCTGTTTCTTCAATCATTATTTATTTGTATTATGTATTAACGCTATGTTTGTATAGCACTTTCCAGGCAAAGCGTCTGGAAAAATAAAGCCGTTAGAAACGACACTATTGATGCCCATGAAAACCCTATAGTGATAGCAGAAGAGTAAGTACTTATTAACATCAACGATAGCGTGTTATAAACCCTAGTTCTTGAGGCTGATGTTAACACCTCAATGAGTGGATAGATAAAACCTAATTATTTTTCAAACGTGACAAGCTGAGCCCTGGTTGGGTTTGTTTCTTGAAACGCGCCAGCCTGTTCCTCCAACTCTTCGGATACTAGCTCTTCGTACGCCAGTACTTCATCTTTCTCAATATCTACAGAAGCCGTGGGCGGTAAAGCTTCCGACCTGTTACCAATCATATCAATATCAAACAAAACCAGCGTGAAAAAGGCCATCGACGCAGCTAAAGCGATCGCTATATAGGGTTTGATAACTTGCGACCAACGACGACCGCTTAGCGCACCAGGTTCTTCAGCCAAGGCCCGTTGAACCCCACTTAGAAATGAGTCATGACGCACCACGACGTCTTCAATAAAGGCATCACGAATCAGTGCAAATCGGTCGAGTTGTTTATTCAATTCGTCATCTTGCTTCAGTACTTTAACCAACTCCTGGGCCTCAGATAACTCAAGTTCATGATCCAGCAAAGATGATAACTGCTCTTTATAGGTGTCTTGCATAGTTTTATTCCATCAATTTCATGTCAATAAGGGCTCTATAATTTTATCTACCGCTTCTCGAGCTCTAAAAATTCTTGATCTTACCGTTCCAACAGGGCAATTCATTTTTTTTGCAATATCTGCGTAACTCATGCCATCAAGTTCACGGTACCTTATCGCTTTTTTAAGCTCTTCAGGTAACTCTTCAATGGCTTTTTGAATGGTTAGCCGAATTTCTTCACTTAACAGCAAATGTTCTGGTGTATCGTTGTTTTTAAGCTGAAATGCATTTTCAAAATTCTCCGCGTCAGCCAATTCTATTTCATTAGCAGAAGACCTTCTTGCCCTGGAAACCAGGTGGTTTTTTGCTGTATTAACCGCTATACGGTAAAGCCAGGTATAAAAAGCACTATCTCCTCTAAAATTTGCTAACGCCTTGTACGCCTTTATAAAAGATTCTTGCGCGACATCTTGAGCCTCGCTTGAGTCACGCACATACCTCATAACTAATTGAACGACTCGTCGTTGATACTTTAAAACGAGCTCATCAAATGCTTTCTTATTGCCCTGTTTGACTAGTTTAACTAACAACTGGTCATCTTGATCAGACATAAACCAACCCATCCTGAGCAGACAACCTTGCATCTGGTATAAAAGACAATGACATAAGTAAGTAGTTCAATTGTTGAAGATAAAAAAGCAATTTTTTTATTATTCCGTATAATTTGCGCAAATCTTTCATCATTATTACCTTTTGAAGCTTCTCAAATCAAATTAATATCATGCCTGATAATGTATTTTCTTTTGATGTCATTATTGTAGGCACTGGTGCCGCAGGTCTTGGACTGGCTCTATCATTGCCGGATCACCTGGATATCGCCATTCTTTCAAAATTGAGCATGAACGAAGGTAGTACTTATTACGCACAAGGAGGTATATCTGCCGTTCTTGATGAGTTAGATTCCGTTGACGCACATAAAAAAGATACGCTCAAAGCAGGCGCGGGCTTGTGCCATGAAGATATTGTTGAACTGGTTGTATCAAAAGGCAAGGCGAGTATCGACTGGCTTATGGCCAACAATGTGCAATTCTCGACCGATAATAACGTCCGTTCAGCGAACAAGCTTCACTTAACTAAAGAAGGCGGGCATTCGCACCGACGTGTCGTACACTCTGATGATTCTACTGGGCGAGCCGTACAGACTGCGCTAAGCGACCAGGTGGTGGCCAAATCCAACGTTAGAATTTTTGAGCACCATAATGTTATCGATCTAGTGACTGAGGAAGATAAAAATTCCACAAAAAGTAGGATTACAGGCTGCTATGTACTAGATACCAAAAAAGACACTATATTTAGTATCCAAGCCCCCTGCATTGCTTTAGCTACTGGCGGTGCCAGTAAAGTCTATTTGTATACCAGCAACCCTGATGTATCGACGGGTGATGGTATCGCAATGGCCTGGCGAGCTGGCTGCCGCGTTGCGAATATGGAGTTTATGCAATTCCATCCAACGTGTTTATTTCACCCTCAGGCAAAATCTTTTTTGATCAGTGAAGCGGTCAGAGGTGAAGGTGGTTTGCTTTTATTGCCTGATGGCACACGATTTATGCCGAGTTTTGATAAGCGAGCCGAGTTAGCGCCACGCGATATTGTTGCACGCGCCATTGATCACGAGATGAAGCGACTGGGCGTCTCCTCGGTATTCTTAGATATAAGCCACCGCACAGCAAAATTCACAAAATCGCATTTCCCAATGCTTCACGAGAGATGCCTCTCGTTTGGTTTTGATATGACGAAAGAGCCTTTGCCGGTCGTTCCCGCGGCGCATTACACCTGTGGCGGCGTTATAACCGATATAAACGGCTTAACTGATATCACCGGTCTCTACGCCGTCGGCGAAACCGCTTTTACTGGTCTTCACGGCGCTAATAGAATGGCAAGCAACTCTATTCTTGAATGCCTGGTATTTGCTAAACAGGCCAGCACTGACATCGTAAAATTTCTTAAAAACAGGCCTAAATTAACTCAAATACGGCCATGGGATGACTCCAAGGTCATCGGCTCAGATGAGGCTATCGTCGTTTCGCATAACTGGGCAGAGTTGCGCCAGTTTATGTGGGATTACGTCGGTATTGTGCGAACGACAAAACGATTACAGCGAGCAAAGCACCGTATCACCCTGCTAAAACAGGAAATTGAAGACTATTACGGGCATTTCCACGTAACGAATGATTTTCTTGAGCTAAGAAATCTCGTTAATACGGCTGAGCTAATCATTGATTGCGCTTTAATTCGGAAAGAAAGCAGGGGCTTGCACTATACGCTCGATTTCCCGCTGCTGGATGATGAGCACTTTAAAAAAGATACTATTCTTATACCTTAGCCGCCATCAACTGGTCCTTGTAGACCCTCATAACAACGCGTATTTTTCTAGCCGCTTCACCAGATAGTGAATCCGCGGCCAACACGATATTAAGATCCGCCGTTTTGCTATGAAAATGCAGAAATATAAAAGGGCCTAATATAGCGCTTGTGCCTTTCAGAGTAGCGATAAGCGACGAGCCTGTTTGATTGATCAATTCCCAGCTGCCATCTGGTTTACACCTGAGGCCACTGAAACCCCGGTTATTTAAAGTGCCTGAACGCAAGCTATGGAGGAATAAAATAACGACGGCTGTCGACAAGCCACTTTGAATAATGAAATCTAAATTATTTAACCAACAGGAAAATAAAGCTACAACAAATGCCGACAGCATAACGAGCCGAAGCGTTATAGATGTCTTTAACGCTACCTCAAATGCTGGTATGTATTTTTTCAACGATACTCGCTACGGCAGGGTCATCTGGCTTATTGCCATATAACATAAAGCCTAAAATATCCGGGTCTTCAATATCGAGTAATGCAGTAAACGCCAACTTCTCATCGGTAGATAAGCCATCGTACGAGGTTTCTACAAAACGGGTAAATAAGACGTCAAGCTCCTTCATGCCACGTCGGCAACGCCAAAGGAGCTTTGACTTATCTGACATTAAGCTATTTTTCGCTCGACTAACAGCTTTTTAATTTCAGCAATCGCTTTCGCTGGGTTTAAGCCCTTAGGACACGTCTCAGTGCAGTTCATAATGGTATGACAGCGATACAGTTTAAATGGATCTTCAAGCTCATCTAGTCGTTCAGCTGCATTTTCATCACGAGAATCCGCTAACCAGCGATACGCTTGTAACAAGATCGCTGGACCTAAATAGCGATCTCCATTCCACCAGTAACTCGGGCAGCTGGTAGAACAACAGGCGCAAAGAATACACTCATACAAGCCATCCAGTTGCGAACGGTCTTCTTTAGACTGTAGGCGTTCCCTGTCTGATGGAGGCGGTGTAGTTGATTGAATCCATGGCTTAATGGACGCATATTGCGCATAAAAATGCGTCAAATCAGGCACAATATCTTTTACCACGGGCATATGCGGTAACGGATAGATTTTGATCGGCCCGCTAATTTCGCTAATATCTTTAGTGCAGGCCAGGGTGTTTTTACCATTAATATTCATCGAACACGAACCACAAATGCCTTCACGGCATGAGCGTCGAAAGGTCAATGTCGGGTCGATTTCATTTTTAATTTTGATAATTGCATCTAGCACCATCGGACCACAAGTATCTAAATCGATCGTATATTTATCAATCCGTGGGTTCTCTCCGTTATCTGGATCCCAGCGATAGACTTCAACTTCTTGAAGATTGCTAGCGCCTTCGGGCACAGGATAGGTCTTCCCTTCTTTAACTACAGAGTTTTTTGGAAGTGTAAATTCAGCCATTTTTTAATCCTCGTTAAAACTTAATAGACACGCTTTTTAGGCGGTATAACTTCCACGTCATCTGACAGCGTATACATATGTACAGGACGGTATTTAATGTCGATCTTGTTATTATCATCGAACCACATAATGGAATGTTTATGCCAGTTATCATCATCCCTGTCCGGGAAATCTTCACGCGCATGACCGCCACGACTTTCTTCTCTATTTAACGCACCAGCGATGGTGACTGCGGCCTGAGACAGCAGGTTATCCAGTTCAAGCGTTTCGATCAGGTCGGTATTCCAAATCAGTGATCGATCGGAAACCGATACGTCTTCGAATGATTTTTGTACCGCAGCCAACTTATCAACGCCCTGTTGCATTGAATCACCGGTTCTAAAAACCGCCGCGTGCATTTGCATGGTTTTTTGCATATCCAGACGAATCTCGGCTGTTTTCTTAGACCCATTAGCATTACGGAACTTATCTAAACGCGTTAAGGCTTTATTACACGCATTAGCAGGAAGATCAGGATGACTAGCGCTCGGCGTCACAACCTCAGCCGCCCTGATAGCCGCAGCGCGTCCAAACACGACTAAATCAAGCAAGGAGTTAGAACCCAATCTGTTTGCGCCGTGAACTGATACGCAAGCCGCCTCACCGATAGCCATTAGGCCTGGAACGACAGAATCAGGGTCATCGCCTTTCAGGGTAACCACTTCACCTTTATAATTTGTCGGTATACCACCCATGTTGTAATGCACGGTGGGTAGAACAGGGATAGGCTCTTTGCTCACATCAACACCGGCGAATATTTTCGCGCTTTCGGCGATACCGGGTAAACGTTCATTAATCACTTCTGGGCCTAAATGCTCAAGGTGAAGGTAAATATGATCGGCGTCGGGGCCCACACCACGGCCTTCGTTGATTTCGATGGTCATAGAACGACTGACCACGTCGCGAGAGGCTAAATCTTTAGCATTCGGTGCATAGCGTTCCATAAAGCGTTCGCCTTTGGAATTGGTTAAGTAACCGCCCTCTCCACGAACGCCTTCGGTAATCAAACAACCCGAGCCATAAATACCCGTTGGGTGGAATTGAACAAACTCCATATCTTGTAATGGCAAGCCAGCGCGTAACGCCATCGCATTACCATCACCCGTACAGGTATGAGCTGAAGTACATGAAAAGAATGAACGACCATAACCACCAGTCGCCATCACAGCCATCTGCGAGCGAAACAAATGCAGCGTGCCATCATCCATTTTGAGTGCCAGAACGCCGCGGCAAACGCCATCATCGTCCATAATTAAATCCAGCGCAAAATACTCAATAAAGAATTCTGCATCATGTTTTAAAGATTGTTGATACAGCGTATGCAAGATCGCGTGGCCAGTTCTATCCGCCGCCGCGCAGGTACGCTGAGCCGTTCCTTCACCGTAATTGGTGGTCATGCCACCAAATGGTCGTTGATAAATTTTGCCTTCTTCAGTACGTGAAAATGGCACACCATAGTGTTCCAGCTCGACGATCGCAGGAATCGCTTCACGACACATATATTCAATCGCGTCTTGATCGCCTAGCCAGTCAGAACCTTTGACGGTATCGTACATATGCCAGCGCCAATCGTCCTTGCCCATATTACCAAGCGCGGCACTAATACCGCCCTGTGCCGCAACCGTATGACTACGCGTTGGGAAAACTTTTGTAATGCACGCTGTTTTAAGGCCTTTTTGAGCCATGCCAAACGTAGCGCGCAAACCCGCACCGCCAGCACCGACAACGACTACATCATATTTATGTTCGGTTATTTTATATTCTTCAATACTCATAAAAACTCTAGCCTCCGAGGGCGATACGGACAACAGCGATAACACCCGCTGCGCCTAATAAAAACAATAAAAGATTGGTCATCATAATAGCGCCTATGCGTACCGCCTTATGGCCGATGTAGTCTTCATAAATGACTTGCATACCCAGTGCCGCGTGATAAAAAGCGGCCACAATCAACGATACAATTAAGGCGGCCGACCAGGGTGAACCAATACATTCAATAACCGTTTTATAGTCGGACATACTAAGCAAGGCTATCTGAAATGCGAACAAAACCGTTAACGGGATAAGCGCTATAGCGGTCACTCGTTGAGCCCACCAATGGTGTAAACCCTCTTTGGCAGAACCCAGGCCTTTAGCCAGCCCTAGTGGTGATCTTAAACTCATCCTATGCTCCTGTAGCGAATAAAAGTGCAGCGACCCAAACACTCGCGGTCAAAAAAACCGCAGCGCCCAGAACCACCAGAGATGATTTTTCCACGACATCTTTATCGAAACCGTAACCCGCGTCCCATATTAAATGCCTGATGCCATTAGCCAAGTGAAAAAACAGCGCAAATGACCAGCCTAATAAAATAAGTCGTCCAAAAAAACTGCCCATAAAGGCTTGCGCCGATACGAACGCTTCTTCCCCACCGGCTAATGCCATTAACCACCAGACCAGGACGATTGAACCTATTGAAAGAAAAGCACCCGTCCCCCGGTGTACGATTGAAAGCAGCGCGGATAAAGGCAACTTATATATATCTAGGTGCGGCGAGAGTGGTCGGTTATTGCTATTCATAAAAATATATCTCTTGGTGGTGTAAAGTTTTCAATTGAGACTGGCTAGAAATCGATGCAACGACCATTCTTTTCCCAGTCACCATAGCGTGTAGGCTCCGGGCCTGATCGTCCATTAATTTCTTTAGCTGGTTCGGGTAATTGTTGACTGACTTCTTTTACTGTTTTTTCATTAGACACTACAGCTTCGTCCACTTCTTTCTTCATCATAAATAACCCTTAGATCGAAGCCCGTTAGATTAAAACATCAGCCATTGATATTCAAGGCTATCCTGCAATTTTTTGTGCTGCAACATAAGCCTTTTTAACGATATAATATATTTTCAGCCTCAGTTACAAACACATTAACACGATGATTTTATACGACCTCAATAACTCAACCAGCATCATTTCATTTTCCGGCGCTGATGCAGGGCAATTTCTACAGGGCCAGATAACGTGTGATGTACTAGCTCTGAATCATACAGACTCGGCTTTTGGTGCTTTATGCAATCCTAAAGGTCGTGTTATCACCCTGTTTCATCTTTGCAAATTAGAGGAAACGTTCTATTTGCTGCTGCCGAAGGAGATGAGCAAGAACGTTATCAAGCGCCTAAAAATGTTTGTTTTTCGCTCTAAGGTACAAATAGAAGACGTATCTGATCGGTTCATCGCTCTTGGCGCAGCACAATTGCTGCAAAGATTGCACCTTGAACCATTTACACCCCTGGCTCAAATCCGGCTCAGCGATAACAACGATTTGAGCCTTTTTATTACAAGCTTGGATAACTATCAACAAATTATAAAAAACCCTGCTGTTACGCTAAATTCAAACCACGACGATTGGCTAAAACTATTAATAGCGGCGTGCATCCCGCAGATAGGGCCTATCAGCAGTGAAAAATTCGTTCCACAAATGCTAAATCTGGATTTATTAAACGGAATAAATTTTAAAAAAGGCTGCTACACCGGGCAAGAAATCGTCGCTAGGATGCACTATAAAGGCTCGGTTAAAAGACGCCTGGTTATCTATTATTCAAAGGAAGAGCATGCTGCCGGAGAAGAACTATTTACTCAGGACGACGTCAATAGTATAGGTACTATTTTAAATTGCATCACTTCAGATAAGGACGGATTCACCGGCTTAATTGTTTTAAAAATCCCAGCGATAGAAAACAAAACCTTAATTCTGAAAAATGGTGATACGTTAATGATTGAGCGCCCCAGCTACGATTTACAACTCGTATAAATAAAAGCTGTCTCTAGCAGAAGAGATAACAACAAGCGCTTTAGTTAGAGGAATCTATCAGGTTCTTTAAATCGTATAAAATATCTTCTGCCGCTGACGATTGCGTTACTAACAAACGAGCCTCACCAGTTTTATCAAAAACAAACACCGCGCCACTGTGTGACACCTCGTAGTTGCCTTCTTTATCCGCATCACCATAACCAAAGGTCACGCGGTAACGCTTGGTCATATCTTTTATTACCTCATCGTCACCGCGTAGTCCGATAAACGCAGGCCCAAACGTTTGCGTATATTTTTTCAGCTTTTCGGCCGAATCGCGTTTCGGGTCGACCGAAATAAACAGCACTTTAACCGTAGAAGCAGGCTCGCCTATTTTATCCAGTATCCCAACTAATTGATGCATTGTGGTTGGGCATACGCCTGGGCAACTGGTAAAGCCAAAAAAAACCGCCACGGTGTAACCCAGGTAGTCCTTCGCCGACACCGCCTTATTATTTTCATCGGTTAATTCAAACGCCAAATTAGGTATCAATCCTTTGATATTGGTTAATCGAGTGGCTTCGTTTTGGCTGCAAGCAGACAAGTACAGGGCCATCAATATAACGCTCACTGGTTTAATTATTTTCATATTCTTTTCTCTTTAAATAGTTCAATCTGCGACGAAGCACCAGCACCAATCCCAGTACACTCATCATACTGGCGGGAATCCAGGTGATTATACCGCCATATATTTGATCCGCCATCGGGCTGATTGGCCAGGCGCGCCCGCAGACGTCATAAACGTCGTAAATAACGCTACTAGTTAGCGTCAGATAAGCGCCCAATAATTGTTGCGGAACAACTACCACCAGCATCATCGCTATGCGCGTTTTAAAACCCTTTGCTTCGCCCCGCCACTCAGGCCCAAGTACTAACCACCAAAACAAAAAACCATCTATCAACATCGACCAGTTCATTATTAAATACAACTGCTTGCTTAGCATCGCGGCAAAATGAATCCCCGGTAATAGCCACAGGTAGATCAAGCCAACGAACAAAACGGGCGCAACGACTGGGTGTTGAATCAGTCGATATAGAAGCTCGCATGGCAGCCGAATTACCGTCGGTAGCGACGACCAGGCGGGCATCCATCCAGGCACGCCTTTTCGTACCAGTTCGATACCGCCCAATACGAGCAATAAAGGCCCCAGATGATGAAGAACCAGGTGCTGAAAGCGGTGAACCCAGAACATATATTGTGATAAATAATCCAGGTACGTATGCGAGACCAGATAAATTGATAGCAAGCCTAAATAAAAGCTCAGCGATTGCCAATAAAATTTAACCGTTTTCAGCTCGCTTCCAGTCAACAGTACACCGCGCGTATAGAGAGCACCTGTGATTAACACAGACAGCAGCAGTAAGGGGGAAAACTCCCATGGTAATAAGTAACTTAAGGAAGACATCTAGACAGGCAGTAAAAAATTATTATTATAACAAAGCAATCGCCCGCAGATTGATTAAACGTTTTCATCGCTATCAACAATCGTAGTATGCGGAACAATCAGCTTCCAATTTAGATCAGGCTTATAACTGATGCAGATCATAAAAACACCTTAAATGTTTTCATAAACTGTTTAAAACCTTGCCTAATGATAGTATTAATGACTCAAAGTGTAGTTATAACAATTAAAAAATAAAGGATCCAATCAGATGATACTAAGCCATATTAAAGGATTACTTGTAAGCCCCTCAAAAGAGTGGATTAAAATTCGCGATGAACAGTGCAGCGTTGCCGACTGCTATATCCAGCACGCTTTGATTCTTGCAGCCATACCTGCCATTTCGGCGTATATTGGCGCGACGCTGATCGGTTGGGATATCGGCGATAGAAGCTTTAAATTTACCGCAGAAAGCACGATTCCATTGGTGCTAGGGTTTTATATAGCGTCCCTTATTGCCATTGGCATTTTGGGTAAAACCATCCATTGGATGTCTGACACCTATGGCACGAGTAAAAAGCTGTCTACCTGCATTTCATTAGCGACAGCAATAACTACACCGCTATTTATTTCGGGTGTATTTGCCCTTATTCCAGTGCCCTGGCTTATTTTCCTCACCAGTTTGACTGCCATCGCTTACAGCGTTTACCTGCTGTATAGCGGAATTCCCATCGTCATGGGCGTTAACCCTGAGAAAGGCTTTTTGTACGCTAGCGCAGTACTGACGATGGCACTGGTGATCGTGGTCGGTATTTTGGTTGTAACGGTTATTTTTTGGAGTATGGGGCTAGCCCCAATACACGCCTAAGCCGGTTTAAACTTACGACTTTTTTATACGTGTTCTGATCGCATATGCGGGAATAAAATAACGTCACGTATGGTCGATGAATTTGTTAAGAACATCACCAATCGATCGATACCGATACCCTCACCCGCCGTCGGTGGCATACCAATTTCAAGTGCGCGAATATAATCAGCGTCGTAATGCATCGCCTCTTCATCACCCGCGTCTTTACCTTCCACTTGCTGCCTGAAACGCTCAGCCTGATCTTCTGAGTCATTTAGCTCAGAGAAGCCATTTGCCACTTCCCTTCCACCAACGAAGAATTCGAAACGATCCGTTACGAATGGATTGTCATCATTAAGACGCGCTAAGGGCGATACTTCAGTTGGGTATTCTGTAATAAATGTCGGCTCGTGTAATTTTTCTTCTACCGTTTTTTCAAAAATTTCAATTTGAAGCTTACCGAGTCCGTAACTCTCTTCAACAGGAATTTTTAAGCGCCTGGTTATTTCCAGAGCGGCTTCTTTTGTCGCCAGGTTATCGAGCGTTATGTCGTCATTGTAATGCAGAATGGATTCAATCACGGTCATGCGCCTAAACGCTTTTCCTAAATCGTAGTCTTCGCCTTGATAATGCACGGTTGTTGTTCCCAGCACGTGTTCAGCCAGACGGCGTAACAGGTCTTCGGTTAAATCCATAATATCCGTGTAATCGGCATACGCCTGATAAAACTCAAGCATGGTAAATTCTGGATTATGTCGCGTCGAAAGCCCTTCGTTGCGAAAACTGCGGTTGATTTCAAACACGCGTTCAAAACCACCGACGACGAGGCGCTTTAAGTACAATTCTGGGGCTATTCGCAAGAATAGTTCCATATCCAGCGCGTTATGATGAGTAGCAAATGGTTTTGCCGTAGCACCACCGGGAATCACATGCATCATCGGTGTTTCCACTTCCATAAAGTCATTATTAACCAGATAAGCGCGGATAAAACTAATCACCTTAGTACGCGTTTTGAATATATTCCTCGACTCTTCATTCATGATTAAGTCGACGTAACGTTGGCGATAACGCTGCTCCTGGTCGGTCAAACCATGAAACTTTTCAGGCAATGGCTGGAGTGACTTTGTCAGCAAGCGAATAGCGCTGACTCGAATCGATAGCTCGTCCGTTTTTGTTTTAAATAACACACCCTCGACGGCTATGATATCGCCGATATCCCAGCCCTTAAATGTTTGATATAGGCCTTCTGGTAATGTGTCGCGTTGAACGAATAATTGCGCGCGACCCGTCATATCATGCACATGCGCAAAGCTGGCTTTGCCCATCACGCGCTTACCCATCAAGCGACCGGCAATTTTTACTGTAACGGCTTTTTCATCTAGCGTTTCCTTATCAAACTGATCGTACTGATCGTGTAAGGCCTGCGCGTAGTTTTCACGCCTAAAGTCGTTCGGATAGGCATTACCCTGTCGTTTAATTTCCGCCAGTTTTTCGCGACGTACTGCGATTAATTTATTTTCGTCGGGTGCTTGCTGCTTATTATTTTGTTCGCTCATGTCTTATATTCCACTCTTTAAACTGGCTTCTATAAATTGATCGAGTGCTCCATCGAGCACCGCTTGTGTATTACCGGTTTCAACGCCGGTGCGTAAATCCTTAATTCGTGACTGGTCCAACACATAAGAACGGATTTGACTGCCCCAGCCTATATCCGATTTATTGTCTTCCTGCGTTTGCTGGTCAACCATCTTTAATTGTACTTCGCGCTCGTATAATTTAGCCTTAAGTTGCTTCATCGCGGTGGCTTTATTTTTGTGTTGAGAACGATCGTTTTGGCACTGCACGACCGTATTGGTTGGCAAATGGGTAATACGCACCGCCGACTCGGTTTTATTAACGTGCTGACCGCCTGCGCCACTGGCGCGATAGACGTCGATTCTTAAATCAGCCGGGTTAATATCGATATCGATATCATCATCAATTTCTGGCGAGACGAATACCGCTGCAAAAGACGTATGACGACGATTACCTGAATCAAATGGTGATTTACGTACCAATCG